>CAUUXT010000111.1:0-4470 GCA_963549015.1 uncultured Streptococcus sp. | reverse complement strand
AGGAGCAAAAACCAAATGAAACGTATTGCTGTTTTGACCAGTGGTGGAGACGCCCCTGGTATGAATGCTGCCATCCGTGCAGTAGTTCGCCAAGCAATCTCAGAAGGAATGGAAGTATTTGGTATCTATGATGGATATGCAGGTATGGTTGCCGGCGAAATTTATCCACTTGATGCTGCTTCAGTAGGAGACATCATTTCCCGTGGTGGTACTTTCCTTCACTCTGCTCGTTACCCTGAGTTTGCACAACTTGAAGGTCAACTTAAAGGGATTGAGCAGTTGAAAAAACACGGTATCGAAGGTGTCGTTGTTATCGGTGGTGACGGTTCTTATCACGGAGCTATGCGCTTGACTGAGCATGGATTCCCTGCTATCGGGCTTCCAGGTACAATCGATAATGATATCGTAGGTACTGACTTCACAATCGGATTTGATACTGCAGTTACGACCGCAATGGATGCAATCGATAAGATTCGTGATACATCATCAAGTCACCGTCGTACTTTCGTTGTTGAAGTAATGGGACGTAATGCTGGTGATATCGCACTTTGGGCAGGTATTGCAACTGGTGCTGATGAAATCATTATCCCTGAAGAAGGCTTCAAGATGGAAGATATCGTAGCTAGTATCAAAGCTGGTTATGAATGTGGTAAAAAACACAACATCATCGTTTTGGCCGAGGGGGTTATGTCAGCCGATGAATTCGGTAAGAAACTCAAGGAAGCAGGAGATACTAGTGACCTTCGTGTGACTGAACTTGGACATATCCAACGTGGTGGTTCACCAACCGCTCGTGACCGTGTATTAGCGTCACGTATGGGAGCACACGCTGTTAAACTTCTCAAACAAGGAATCGGTGGTGTCGCTGTTGGTATCCGTAACGAAAAAATGGTTGAGAATCCAATTCTTGGAACAGCAGAAGAAGGAGCCTTGTTCAGCCTAACAGCTGACGGCAAAATCGTTGTTAACAACCCTCACAAAGCTGACCTTGGACTTGCTAGCTTGAACAAGAGCTTGTCATAATCAACTTTAACTAATCTGGTAAAATGACCATAAAAGGTCAAATTATATAAAGGAGTCACAAATCATGAATAAACGTGTAAAAATCGTTGCAACTTTGGGTCCTGCGGTTGAAATCCGTGGTGGAAAAAAATTCGGTGATGACGGATACTGGGGTGAAAAACTTGACGTTGAAGCTTCAGCAAAAAACATTGCTAAATTGATTGAAGCAGGAGCTAACACTTTCCGTTTCAACTTCTCACACGGTGACCACCAAGAACAAGGTGAACGTATGGCAACTGTTAAACTTGCAGAAAAACTTGCAGGTAAAAAAGTTGGTTTCCTTCTTGATACTAAAGGACCAGAAATCCGTACTGAATTGTTCGAAGGTGAAGCTAAAGAGTACTCATACAAAACTGGTGAAAAAATCCGTGTTGCAACTAAACAAGGAATCAAATCAACTCGTGAAGTGATTGCTTTAAACGTTGCTGGTGCTCTTGACATCTATGATGACGTTGAAGTTGGTCGCCAAGTATTGGTTGACGATGGTAAACTTGGTCTTCGCGTTGTAGAAAAAGACGATGCAACTCGTGAATTTGTAGTTGAAGTGGAAAATGACGGTGTGATCGCTAAACAAAAAGGTGTAAACATCCCTAATACTAAAATTCCTTTCCCAGCTCTTGCTGAACGTGATAACGATGATATCCGCTTTGGTCTTGAACAAGGTATTAACTTCATCGCGATTTCATTCGTCCGTACTGCAAAAGACGTTAACGAAGTTCGTGCGATCTGTGAAGAAACTGGTAACGGTCACGTTCAATTGTTCGCTAAAATCGAAAACCAACAAGGTATCGATAACTTGGATGAAATCATTGAAGCTGCTGACGGTATCATGATCGCTCGTGGTGACATGGGTATCGAAGTACCATTTGAAATGGTTCCAGTTTACCAAAAAATGATTATTACTAAAGTGAACGCAGCAGGTAAAGTTGTTATCACAGCAACAAACATGCTTGAAACAATGACTGAAAAACCACGTGCAACTCGTTCAGAAGTATCAGACGTATTTAACGCTGTTATCGACGGAACTGACGCAACAATGCTTTCAGGTGAGTCTGCAAATGGTAAATACCCACTTGAGTCAGTAACAACAATGGCTACAATTGACAAGAACGCACAAACTCTTCTTAACGAATACGGACGTTTGAACTCAGATACTTTCGAACGTAACTCTAAGACAGAAGTTATGGCTTCAGCTGTTAAAGACGCTACTAACTCAATGGATATCAAATTGGTTGTAACTCTTACTAAGACAGGTCACACAGCACGTTTGATTTCTAAATACCGTCCAAATGCTGATATCTTGGCATTGACATTTGACGAATTGACAGAACGTGGATTGATGTTGAACTGGGGTGTTATCCCAATGTTGACAGATGCTCCATCATCAACTGACGATATGTTCGAAATTGCTGAACGTAAAGCAGTTGAAGCAGGTCTTGTACAATCCGGTGACGATATCGTTATCGTTGCAGGTGTACCAGTTGGAGAAGCTGTTCGTACAAACACAATGCGCATCCGTACAGTACGTTAATCTAACATTAAAACCTATCATTCAAGCTGTTCAGCTTGAATGATAGGTTTTTTTATCGAAATGGAATGTTTAATCATAGGAATGGGAAAAAATTGAAAATTGTGGTATAATAGAACGAAAAGACCTTTTTAGTAAATTTTGAAAGAGTAAAACATGAGAAAAATTGTCATCAATGGTGGACGTCCATTGCAAGGTGAGATCACCATTAGTGGTGCTAAAAATAGTGTTGTAGCACTTATTCCAGCTATTATCTTATCAGATGATATTGTCACTTTAGATTGTGTTCCAGATATTTCAGACGTTGCTAGTCTTGTCGAAATCATGGAGATTATGGGGGCAACTGTTAAGCGTTATGACGATGTATTGGAGATTGATCCAAGAGGCGTTCAAAACATTCCTATGCCTTATGGTAAGATTAATAGCTTGCGTGCTTCTTATTATTTCTACGGAAGTCTTTTAGGTCGCTTTGGTGAAGCTACAGTTGGACTTCCTGGTGGATGTGATCTGGGGCCTCGTCCGATTGACCTTCACTTGAAAGCCTTTGAAGCCATGGGTGCTAAGGTCAGCTATGAGGGAGATAATATGAATTTATCTGCCCAAGGTAAGGGCCTTCACGGAGCAAGTATTTACATGGATACCGTCAGCGTTGGTGCAACGATTAACACTATGATTGCTGCGGTTAAATCTAAGGGACGCACTGTCATTGAAAATGCGGCTCGTGAACCGGAAATTATCGATGTCGCTACCCTTTTGAACAATATGGGTGCCCACATTCGTGGTGCGGGGACCGATATCATCATTATTGATGGTGTTGAGAAACTTCATGGAACGCGTCACCAAGTCATTCCAGACCGTATCGAAGCTGGAACCTATATTTCACTTGCTGCAGCGGTAGGAAAAGGAATTCGCATTAACAACGTTCTCTATGAGCACTTAGAAGGTTTTATCGCCAAACTAGAGGAAATGGGCGTTCATATGACAGTCTCAGAAGACAGTATCTTCGTTGAAGAACAGTCTGATTTGAAGGCTATCAATATCAAAACAGCTCCTTATCCTGGATTTGCAACCGATTTGCAACAGCCTATAACTCCGCTATTGCTGACCGCTCAAGGTCGTGGAACCATTATTGATACGATCTATGAGAAACGTGTTAATCATGTTTTTGAGTTAGCAAAAATGGATGCGGATATTACGACCACAAATGATCACATTATTTACAACGGTGGTCGTAAGTTACACGGGGCTAGTGTAAAGGCTACAGACTTGCGAGCTGGTGCTGCACTTGTCATCGCTGGCTTGATGGCTGAAGGTAAAACTGAAATTACAAATATTGAGTTTATCCTGCGAGGCTACTCAGATATTATTGAGAAATTACGTAGTCTCGGAGCGGATATTACACTCATTGAAGACTAAACCGTTGAGGTGATTATGAATATTTGGACCAAATTAGCAATGTTTTCTTTTTTTGAAACGGAGCGCTTGTATTTGCGTCCTTTCTTTTTTAGTGACAGTCAAGCGTTTTTCGAGATTGCTTCAAACCCTGAGAATTTGCAGTTTATTTTTCCCAGTCAAGCAAATTTGGAAGAAAGTCAGTACGCACTTGCTAACTATTTTATGAAGAATCCTCTGGGTGTTTGGGCAATTTGTCTCCAAGGAAATCAAGAAATTATTGGCTCTATTAAATTTGAAAAGATTGATGAAATCAAAAAAGAAGCAGAAATTGGTTACTTCTTAAAGAAAGATTCTTGGTCACAAGGTTATATGACAGAAGTGGTTACCAAGCTATGTCAGCTTTCTTTTGAAGAATTTGGTTTAAAACAATTATCCATCATCACTCATCTGGAGAATCAAGCTAGCCAAAAAGTAGCCTTAAAATC
>CAUUXT010000110.1:0-4503 GCA_963549015.1 uncultured Streptococcus sp. | reverse complement strand
TTCTAGCAATTTTCTTTAAACATTGAGCTAAGACTGCCCATAAAATGAGACTAGCTAGCAAAATATAAATCCAAGCATTTGGTTCATCTGTAAACGGTAAGGGAACATTCATTCCGAAAAATCCTGTAATAACCGCAAGGATAGCTAGCAAGACTGAGATAATTGTCAAAGTTGTCAAATTATCATTCAGATTATTATTTAGGATGTTGTTGTAAGAGGCTGAGAGTTGTTGCAAGACTTGAGATATTAAGTCTGTCATTGAAACCAACTGATGGGCTTCAATCATAGCATCGTCAAACTGCTCTCTTTCTACCTCATTAAGATTACGATAAAGAGCATGCCCCTGAATGTGTTCCAAGAGGAGACGATTTTGTTTAGCGGCAGCTGTCAGGTAAACCATACCAGTTTCCAAGTCAGAGAGGGCAAAAAGATTTTTTTTAGTTGTTTTTTGACGAAGAAGTGCACTGATTTCATCCTTGCTTTTATCCATCTCTTCAATAACTGGATAGTAAGCATTGCTAATAATCTCTAAACTGGCAAAAAGAAATTTGTAGATTGAAATAATTTCATGGCTTTCAAGGTAGGTCGCCATGCGTTTAATCACATAAGTATTCTTGTGATTGCTGATAGTAATCAGCCGTTGTTTTTCAACGATAAAGGTCATCGGAATCGCTTCATAATATTCTTTGTCTTTTTCTAAATCAAGAACATTATAAATAAAGGTTACCGTCTCCGTTTCACGGTTATAATCCATGTGGGCTCGTTCATTTCTATCCAGAGCATACTCGATGGTTTCCTTGTCCAATCCATAGATGTCAGAAAGATCTTCCATATTATTAATCTTATCCACATCAAGGTCTATCCAAGTACGATCGTGACCTAATTTTTTCTCTACAAATAGCATACTCTCTCCTTTACCAAACTCCTTCTATTGTACCACAAATCTGCCAAAATAGCAGAGCTACTCTGTGCGGGAAAAGTTGCTAACAACAGTGATATTACGATTGGGAACAAAGTGAAGGGCTTGATCGTCACCTCGCAGTTGCGTTGTACGGATCCCTACGCTAACGACCTTTCCAGAAACGGTAATCGGTCCATTTGTGAGAACCACTTCATCACCCACATCAAGCTGGCGTTCAAAAAGGATGAAGAAGCCATTAATGACATCGGATAGAAAGCCTTGCGCCCCCATACCAATGGCCACCCCAGCAATCCCCGCACCAGCAAGGAGGCTAGAAACTGGAAGTCCTAAAATAGACAGGATGCAATAGAGCAAGAAGAAATAAAGAATGTAGTTAAAGACATTCTCTAGCAAACGAGAAATGGTTTTTTGTCTTCCCGCATCTCGATTGGAAAATTTAAGCGAGGGCTTGACAATCTTTCGGACAGTAGCGTGAAGCATCTTTTTAGCTATATAAAATAGCAGAAACAAAATCAAAAGAGAAATCACCTTGGTTAAGAGATTCTCTAAGATGGTTGTTAAATCAAGTTTATCAAAATAGCGTTGAAAAAAATCTTGCATATAAAACTCCTTTTTCCTATTATACCATAAAATCGTCGTTCTCTTTTCTTTCATAATTATTCAATTATCATCTCCATTTTCAAAATATCACTTGCCTCTATAGCATATTTATACTATAATTATAAACAATACATTTTGAAGGAGACTGCTATGAAACGAATCATTAGAGCCTGGACCAAGGCAAGCCTCATCAAACGAATCCTTATTGGAATGATTTTTGGAGCGACTTTGGGGATGCTCTTCCCAAACCTTACAGGAATTGGTCTGCTTGGAGACCTCTTTGTAGGCGGACTGAAAGCCATCGCTCCTATTCTAGTTTTTGCCCTTGTTGCCAATGCCCTTTCTCAACACCAAAAGGGGCAAAACACCAATATGGAGACAGTTATTTTCCTATACTTGCTCGGAACCTTTGCTGCTGCATTGGTGGCCGTTCTAGCTAGTTTCTTACTGCCTGTACAAATCACTCTGACCAGCGCAAATACAGAAGTTGCTGCTCCTGACGGTATCGGTCAAATCCTCAGCAACCTCTTGCTCAAACTGGTGGACAATCCCTTGAATGCCATTGTTGAAGCCAACTATATCGGGATTCTCTCTTGGGCAGTCATCTTTGGCTTGGCTATGAGAGAGGCAAGTAAACACAGTAAAGAATTACTGAGAACCATGGCGGATGTCACCTCTAAAATTGTCGAGTGGATTATCAACCTAGCTCCCTTTGGAATTTTAGGCTTGGTGTTTAAGACCATTTCAGACAAGGGCATTGCCAGTCTGGCTAACTACGGTGTCCTCCTAGGACTTTTGATTGCTACCATGGCCTTTGTTGCTCTCATCATCAACCCACTCATCACCTTTCTCTTTATGAGGAAAAATCCCTATCTCCTTGTTTTGAAATGCTTACGTGTCAGTGGTATTACAGCCTTTTTCACTCGTAGCTCTGCCGCCAATATCCCTGTCAATATGAAACTCTGTCAAGACTTGGGGCTGAATCCTGACACCTACTCTGTCTCCATCCCGCTTGGTCCGACCATCAACATGGCTGGCGCTGCTGTTACCATAAATGTCCTGACCCTGGCTGCCGTCAATACACTCGGAATCTCGGTAGACTTTGGGACAGCATTTGTGCTCAGTGTCGTGGCTGCCATTTCTGCCTGTGGAGCCTCTGGAATCGCTGGGGGATCCCTTCTCCTCATTCCTGTGGCTTGTAGCCTCTTTGGGATTTCCAATGACTTGGCTATGCAGGTTGTCGGAGTCGGTTTTGTGATCGGAGTCGTGCAAGACTCCTGCGAAACAGCCCTGAACTCTTCAACAGATGTCCTCTTTACAGCGGTTGCTGAGTATGCTACAAACCGAAAAGTTCGCCCCTAGTCCCTGATTCCTCGTTAAACACTTGACTCTATTAGTTTAGGAAATTTTCATGTCTCTCACTCAACGTACGACCAAACTGATCTTAGCGACCTGTCTCGCTTGTTTACTCGCTTATTTTTTAGATTTATCATCAGCAGTTTCAGCTGGAATTATCGCTCTCTTAAGCCTCTCCGACACGCGCAGAAGCACGCTGAAATTAGCACGCAACCGCCTCTTTTCCATGATCCTAGCGCTCGCTATCGGTGTTCTAGCCTTTCAGCTGACGGGCTTTCACATCTGGAGTCTGGGCCTCTATCTGGCTCTCTATGTCCCTCTTGCTTACAAAATGGGCTGGGAAATCGGCATCACCCCTAGCAGTGTCTTGGTCGGTCATCTCTTGGTACAGGAGTCTACCTCTCCAGAGCTCTTGCTTAATGAAGTACTCCTCTTTCTCATCGGGACAAGCTTTGCTCTATTGGTCAACCTTTATATGCCCTCTCGTGAGAAAGCCATCCAAAGCTACCACCTTCAGGTCGAAGAAAAATTAAAAGACATCCTGCTTCGTTTTAAATACTATCTGTCGAGGGGAGACGGACGCAATCAAGCCCAACTCGTTGATGAATTAGACAACCTCCTCGATGAAGCTCTCAAACTGGTCTACCTGGATCACTCGGATCACCTCTTTCACCAGACGGACTACCACATTCACTACTTTGAGATGAGACAGCGACAAAGTCGTATCCTGCGAAATATGGCCCAGCAGATTAATACCTGCCATCTGGCCGCAAGTGAGAGTTTGATCTTGGCCCAGCTCTTTTCTAAGATTGCTGCCCAGCTAAGCCAGACCAATCCTGCTCATGACCTACTTGATGACATCGAACGCTATCTGCAAGTCTTCCGCAATCGGAGTCTCCCGAAAACACGTGAGGAGTTTGAAACCCGTGCTACCCTCCTGCAACTACTACGCGAAGCCGAAACCTTCATCCAGGTCAAGGTCGATTTTTACCGGAAATATGGAAACTAGAACGCAAAGAACCTCAGAGAATTCACAAAAGGTGAACACTTCTGAGGTTCTTATTTTCCCTTAACTCCAATTATCTTTACTGCACAGAAATTAGTCCAGCCTACCTTATTCTATGCAGAATTTAGAGAGTAATTAGAAAAATCTTTTGCCTATCTATTAGGGAAAAAGTCCACGAACGGTATTGATTCGTGGATTATTCCTAGTGAAGCGTTTAGGTAAGCCGATTTTACACTACGACACGGAGTTTGGCAAATCGATTCTATTTGCCAAACGTAGTTAGTAAGGCAGTTAGCTAGTTCGCCAAATAGCGACTAGCGTCCAACAATTAGGAACTTTAGTTCCAATTGTTGGTGCTGAGTTACATCTTTTCCTCCAACTCTACATCTGGATACTTGTCTGCAAACCAGCGGAGGGCAAAGTCATTTTCAAAGAGGAAGACTGGCTGGTCAAAACGGTCCTTGGCCAAGATATTGCGGCTTGAGGACATGCGCTCGTCCAAATCCTCAGGCTTGATCCAACGAACGGTCTTTTTACCCATTGGGCTCATGACCACTTCTGCATAGTACTCGCCTTCCATGCGGTGCTTAAAGACTTCAAACTGGAGTTGCCCCACAGC
>CAUUXT010000109.1:0-4519 GCA_963549015.1 uncultured Streptococcus sp. | reverse complement strand
CCAGCAATTCCTCAGGCGCATTGCTGGCTTTGAGTGCCAATAGTTTTCCGCCGACTTTAAGGTAGGGAATGGTCAACTCAGACAAGACCTGCATTCGGGCAACCGCACGAGCCGTCACCATATCAAACTGGGCACGGAAGTTCTTGTCTTGGGCAAAGTCTTCTGCACGTCCATGGTAGAAGTGAACACCATCTAAATCCAGCTCTTGAGCCAATAGTTGAAGGAAGTTGATGCGCTTATTCAGCGAATCAATGATGGTCACATCCAGCTGTGGATAGAGAATTTTCATAGGCAGACTAGGAAATCCTGCTCCAGCCCCGATATCAAGAAGTTTGATAGTTTCATTTGAAATCAAACCTTGCAGGATGGGTGCAATCGAATCATAAAAATGTTTGAGATAAACTTCTTCTTTGTCTGTAATAGCAGTCAGGTTAATCTTTTCATTCCACTCTACCAAGAGTTCAAAATAGCGTTCAAATTGGTGCTTTTGCTGGTCAGAAAGTGGAAGATTTTGCTCGACGAGCAAGCTGTAAAATGTTTCTGGTTTCATAGTAGTTTCCTTCTCTAGTATCATCTTATTTTACCATATTCATTAAAATTTTGATATACTGGTAGTAATCTAAAAGCAGAAAGGAATAAGATTATGACTTGGATTATTCTTGGAGTTTTGGCTCTGATTGTTATTTTTGTGATTGTTAGCTATAACGGTTTGGTTAAAAATCGTATGCAGACCAAGGAGGCTTGGAGTCAGATCGATGTTCAGTTGAAGCGTCGTAATGATCTCCTCCCAAACTTGATTGAAACAGTCAAAGGCTATGCGAAATATGAAGGTTCTACCTTGGAAAAAGTGACAGAACTTCGTAGACAAGTAGCCGCAGCAACATCACCAGCTGAAGCGATGAAGGCCAGTGATGCCCTTACCCGCCAGATTTCTGGTATCTTTGCAGTAGCAGAGAGCTACCCAGACTTGAAAGCTAGCGCTAACTTTATCAAATTGCAAGAAGAGTTGACCAATACAGAAAATAAAATTTCTTATTCACGCCAACTCTACAACAGTGTTGTCAGCAACTACAATGTAAAACTTGAAAGCTTCCCAAGTAATATCATCGCAGGACTATTTGGCTTTAAAGCTGCAGACTTCCTTCAAACACCTGAAGAGGAAAAGGCAGTTCCTAAAGTTGACTTTAGCGGTTTAGGTGATTAAGATGTTGTTTGATCAAATTGCGAGCAATAAACGAAAAACTTGGATTTTGTTGCTGGTTTTCTTCCTACTCTTGGCCTTGGTTGGTTATGCGGTTGGTTATCTCTTCATGCGCTCAGGTCTTGGGGGTATGGTAATTGCCTTTATTATCGGTCTTATCTACGCTCTGACCATGATCTTTCAATCGACAGAGATTGTCATGTCTATGAATGGGGCGCGTGAGGTTGATGAGCAAACGGCGCCAGACCTCTACCATGTTGTGGAAGATATGGCCATGGTCGCTCAGATCCCCATGCCACGTGTTTTCATCATTGAGGATTCTTCTTTAAATGCCTTTGCAACAGGTTCAAATCCGCAGAATGCAGCAGTCGCAGCCACTTCGGGCCTTCTGGCTATCATGAATCGTGAGGAGCTAGAAGCTGTTATGGGTCATGAAGTCAGTCATATTCGAAACTACGATATCCGCATTTCGACCATTGCTGTCGCCCTTGCTAGTGCTATTACCATGCTATCTAGTATGGCAGGACGGATGATGTGGTGGGGTGGTGCAGGCCGCAGACGGAGTGATAATGATCGCGATGGAAATGGTCTAGAGATTATCATGCTTGTTATCTCTCTCTTAGCCATTGTTCTAGCACCTCTTGCAGCAACCTTGGTACAACTAGCTATCTCTCGTCAGCGAGAATTTCTAGCGGATGCATCCAGTGTGGAGCTGACCCGCAATCCTCAAGGGATGATCAATGCCTTGCTCAAGTTGGACAATAGCGAGCCGATGCATCACCACGTCGACGATGCCAGCAGCGCTCTTTATATCAATGATCCGAAGAAAGGTGGGGGACTACAAAAACTATTTTACACCCACCCACCTATCTCAGAACGAATCGAACGCTTGAAACACATGTAAAAAAATCCAGAGGTGATCTCTGGATTTTTGCTATGTTTAAAATCTAAAAATCTTGTAAATCAACAACTTCCAAACCCTCTTCTGTCAAGCGATAGAGGTTCGTACAGACCTCTTTTAAGAAGCGTCTGTCATGCGAAACAGTGATCAGACCGCCGGGATAAGAGGCAAAGAGTTTTCTGATTTCGGGTTGAGAAGTGGGAGAAAAGTTTCGTGTGGGCTCATCTAGAAGGAGAAAGTTTGGTTTGCGCAAGACTAAATCCAAAAGTAGGAGTTTACCTTGTTGCCCGCCAGATAGGGAGTGTATTTGGTGGTGCATCTCTGGATAGCTAAAATTGAGACTGGCTAGGTGAGATTGGATTTTCTGTAGTTCCTCTTTTCGTCCAGTTTGACTGAGGTAGGCTATTGGAGATAAATCCAATTGCAGTTTTTTATGGTAATCTTGTGGCATAAAACCAAGAGAAATTTCTCTTTTGTTGCTTAGGAGTTGTTGTAACTTGACTAACAGAGTTGATTTCCCAACACCATTTGGCCCGATGATACCGATTTTATCTTGGCCACGGACAGTTAGTTGTAACTCCTGAGCTAAAATGCGCTTGCCAATGGACAAATTTTCTTTTTCCAGTTGGACTAAGACTTTAGAAGCCGGTAATGGTTGGACGTCTGAAAAGAAAAGTTGGATTTGTTCCTCGTCAAGTGGCTTTTGGGTCATGGACTGGACTTCCTTTTCAAAGCGTTTTTCTTGAGAGAGTACATTTTTCATCTTTTTAGCCAATAGGCGACCAGCAGTACTGTCTTTGGTAGCTCGAAGTGCAGTTTCTACATTTTGCTTAACTCGGCGATGTTTTTCTATGGTTTTGTCATAGGCTCTCTGGTCGTTAGCAGCTTGCTGACTTTGTCTGGCAAAACTAGCCTTTCTCTGCTCACTATAGCGATCATAGTCTAAATGCTCGACTAGCGTTTCCGCTTCTTTTCGATGCTTGACCAGTCGCAAGTGGATAATAGTATCTGCCGTTTGAGAAAGAAAGTCTTCATCATGGGAAATGAAAATAACAGTTTGCCTAATCTTTCGAATCTGACCTTTTAGCCAATCAACCGTCTCAAGGTCTAGGTCATTTGAAGGTTCATCTAAAAATAGAATCTCAAAGGGTTTGGCTAATTCATGTATGAGCTGAATTTTCAAAGCCTCGCCCCCTGATAGACTGCCAATTTCTTGATCGCTAGCAAAACGGTCGCTATCAAAGTGCAACTCCTCCGCCAAACGATAAAGAATACTGTAGTCTAAATCAGCAGAATCCAAAAAGAAGTAGTCATGTAGAGTTTTCTTTTTCAGGTCCTCAGCTAGTTTTTGAGGAATGTAGGCCAGTGATTGAAAGTCAGACTGAATGTCGCCCTTGATAGTAAAATCAGGTAATGCTTCCCCCATTAAAGCTCGTAGTAAGGTCGATTTGCCATTTCCTTCTTCACCAATAATAGCAACCTTTTCCCCGTCTTGGATAGTCATGGTTAGGTCAGATACAAGATCTCGTAGATCTTTGTTTTGCGTGATGGTTAGATGATTGATTTTTATCATATTGTTGCCCTTTCTAGAATGTCGATAGTGCATAACAAAAAGCTCTACTTTATCTAGTAGAGCCCAAAGTCACTGTTAAAAACTCTATTATCCTCGTTGAAAAACTCGTCAAACTAGCTTGGAGTTGCCTAACCCAACCCAATAGGAGAATAGCTTTCTAGTTTTTTGAATTTCAATGGGGACAAGATACTAGAAAATCTAGTATAAAAAGAGCACACAAAAAGAGACAAAAACAAGATCTACTAAATAAAGGTTCTTTATTTGATAGACTTAGTTGTTCATGTCTCCCTTACCTCCGAGTATTAGTACCTCTATCCTATACTTTTCAGGAAATTTTGTCAATAGAAAACAGGAAATTCTAGTTTTTATACTCAATGAAAATCAAAGAGCAAACTAGGAAGCGATCCGAAGGCTATACTTGGGTACGGCAAGGCGAAGCTGACGTGGTTTGAAGAGATTTTCGAAGAGTATCAGAATCCAAAAACAGGTCCATAGAGAGTTAGTACGTGTTTGACATGCTCATAATGGAACTTGTCATAGTTGCGCCAAGCGTTGCATGCTTGGTCGTTTAGTTTTAGACTGCCCAGTCCAATCAGAAGACTGGTACGTTGGTAAAATTTCTCGAGGTCGATTAAGATACTGTTGTCCAACTTTTCCGCTTTTTTAAGTTCCTGTAGAGTGCTGTTTAGCAGCTCTTGCAGTCGAATATCATCGGCTGTACCTTGTTTGCAGCTTTGGTAGCTTTTATTTAACTCGGAAAGGAGTTGGTAAGCTTCAGCGATGAGTGCTCTGTCTTCCATATGAGCATCCTCCTTTGCTCATGTATTGATGCCTATAGTATAGC
>CAUUXT010000108.1:0-4526 GCA_963549015.1 uncultured Streptococcus sp. | reverse complement strand
ATTTGGAGGAAATAAAACATGGCACGTGTTAAAGGTGGCGTTGTATCACGCAAACGTCGTAAACGTATTCTTAAATTAGCAAAAGGTTACTATGGAGCTAAACACATCTTGTTCCGTACTGCAAAAGAACAAGTAATGAACTCTTACTACTATGCATACCGTGACCGTCGTCAGAAAAAACGTGACTTCCGTAAATTATGGATCACTCGTATCAATGCGGCAGCTCGTTTGAACGGACTTTCATACTCACAATTGATGCATGGTTTGAAATTGGCTGAAATCGAAGTTAACCGTAAAATGCTTGCTGACTTGGCTGTTAACGATGCAGCCGCTTTCACAGCTCTTGCAGATGCAGCTAAAGCAAAACTTGGTAAATAATAATTGATAAGACTGGAACAGGATTGTCCCAGTCTTTTTAAAAATAAAGGAGAATATATGGCTTCAAAAATGTTACACACTTGCTTGCGAGTAGAAAACCTTGAAAAATCAATCGCATTTTATCAAGATGCTTTTGGATTTAAAGAATTGCGTCGCAGAGATTTTCCAGATCATGCTTTCACCATTGTCTATCTAGGACTTGAGGGGGATGACTACGAGTTGGAGTTGACCTATAACTACGATCACGATCCTTACGTGGTGGGAGATGGCTTTGCCCATATCGCTCTTAGCACACCTGACCTTGAGGCCCTACATCAAGAACATAGCGCTAAAGGCTATGAGGTGACAGCCCCTAATGGACTTCCAGGAACTGCACCAAACTATTACTTTGTCAAGGATCCTGATGGCTACAAAGTCGAAGTGATTCGTGAAAAATAATCGAGTAATGTCAAGTAGAATGTTCGTTTTCTACTTGACTTTTTTTCTTTGAAAGAGTATACTAATACAAATTTAACCTTTAAGGGGAGTCCAGAGAGACTCACAAGGTGTCAGATAAAAGGGATAGTGGGCTCTCTGTGGAGACTTTTTAAGTGTGCGCATGAGTTCTAGCCTAACCCAACTGAGGCCTTGCAATCGCAAGGTCTTTTCTTTATCTGGTCCCCTTAAAATTTAAGGAGGAAGAATCATGAATCCCACATGTAAGAAGCGTTTGGGTGCCATTCGTTTGGAAACCATGAAGGTGGTCGCACAAGAGGAAATTGCGCCAGCAATTTTTGAACTAGTCCTAGAAGGGGAGATGGTTGAAGCCATGCGAGCCGGCCAATTTCTTCATCTGCGTGTGCCTGATGACGCCCATCTCTTGCGCCGCCCTATTTCAATTTCGTCTATTGACAAAGCAAACAAGCAGTGTCACCTCATTTATCGGATTGAGGGGGCTGGGACAGCTATTTTTTCAACCTTAAGTCAGGGAGATACTCTTGATGTGATGGGGCCTCAGGGAAATGGTTTTGACTTGTCTGATTTAGACAATCAGAGCCAAGTTCTCCTCGTTGGTGGGGGGATTGGTGTTCCACCCTTGCTTGAGGTGGCTAAGGAATTGCATGCGCGTGGGGTGACAGTAGTGACAGTCCTCGGTTTTGCGACTAAGGATGCTGTTATTCTGGAAACCGAATTGGCCCAATATGGTCAGGTCTTTGTAACGACAGATGATGGTTCTTATGGCATCAAGGGAAATGTTTCTGTTGTTATCAATGATTTAGATAGTCAGTTTGATGCTGTTTACTCATGTGGAGCGCCTGGAATGATGAAGTATATCAATCAAACCTTTTATGATCATCCAAGAGCCTACCTATCTCTGGAATCTCGTATGGCTTGTGGGATGGGAGCTTGCTATGCCTGCGTCTTAAAAGTGCCAGATAGTGAGACCGTCAGCCAACGCGTCTGTGAAGATGGCCCTGTTTTCCGCACAGGAACAGTTGTATTATAAGGAGAAAATTATGACTAAAAATCGTTTACAAGTTTCTCTCCCAGGCTTGGACTTGAAAAACCCCATTATACCAGCATCAGGCTGTTTTGGTTTTGGCCAAGAGTATGCCAAGTATTATGATTTAGACCTTTTAGGCTCCATTATGATCAAGGCGACGACACTTGAACCCCGTTTTGGCAATCCAACTCCTAGGGTAGCAGAGACACCTGCTGGTATGCTCAATGCAATCGGTTTACAAAATCCTGGTTTAGAAGCTGTTTTGGCTGAAAAACTTCCTTGGTTGGAAAGAGAATATCCAAATCTTCCTATCATCGCTAATGTAGCTGGCTTTTCAAAACAAGAGTACGCTGCCGTTTCTCGAGGAATTTCCAAGGCAGCAAATGTAAAAGCTATCGAGCTTAATATCTCCTGCCCGAATGTAGATCACGGCAATCATGGACTTCTGATTGGGCAAGATCCTGACTTGGCTTATGAAGTGGTAAAAGCGGCTGTGGAAGCCTCTGATGTGCCAGTCTATGTCAAGCTTACTCCTAGTGTAACAGATATTGTCACCGTCGCCAAAGCCGCAGAAGATGCAGGGGCAAGTGGCTTAACCATGATCAATACTCTAGTCGGTATGCGCTTTAACCTCAAAACTCGCAAACCAATCTTGGCCAATGGAACAGGTGGAATGTCTGGCCCGGCAGTTTTTCCAGTAGCCCTCAAACTCATCCGTCAAGTTGCCCAAACAACAGACCTGCCCATCATTGGAATGGGAGGAGTGGATTCGGCAGAAGCTACACTAGAAATGTATCTGGCTGGAGCGTCTGCTATCGGAGTTGGAACAGCCAACTTTACCAATCCTTATGCCTGTCCTGATATCATCGAAAATTTACCAAAAGTCATGGACAAATATGGCATTAGCAGTTTGGAAGATCTCCGTAAGGAAGTCAAAGCCAGTCTGAGATAAACTAGGTCTTCCTTATTGTCAACAAGAAATAGAATCTTCATCAATTTGTAATATTTCCGTCGGTTAACTATGTTACAATAGGGTTTAGAAAACGTTATTGGAGCATTTAAATGAAACGATGGAAAGTGGCCCTAGTAAGTGCTGGCTTATTGGGGTATTTTTTTACTGTAGTAGAGACAGCAAAAGCAGAAGAGGGAACTTGGCAAGGAAAGACCTACCTCAAAGCTGATGGAAAACCAGTAACCAACCAATGGATCTTTGACCAAACGTATCAGAATTGGTTTTATCTTAAGGCTGATGGACAACGTGCAGAAAACGGCTGGCTGACTGTTGATGGTAAGGATTACTATTTTAACGAGACCGGGAAATTAGCCACAAAAGCTTGGATTAACCAGTACTATGTGGCTGAAAGTGGTGCTAGGGTCAAGAATCAATGGGTGTTTGACCAAGAAAAACAATCCTGGTATTATCTCAAGTCTGATGGTCAGAAAGCTCAAAATGAGTGGATTCAACAAGGTCAGGAAAAATATTACCTTAAAGAAGATGGTAAGATGGCCAAAGATGAATGGGTCACTCAAGGTGAGAACCAATACTACATCAATTCACAAGGTAAAATGCTGAAAAGTACTTGGCTTGGTAAGAACTATTTGTCAGAAAATGGTAATAAGGTCAAACAAGGTTGGATTTATGATGATAACTATAGCAGTTGGTTCTACATTCAACAAGATGGTACCTATGCTGAAAATGGCTGGCAAACCATAGATGGAAAGGACTACCATTTCAAATTTGGAGGCTATCTTTCTACCGAGCGTTGGATTGATCGCTTCTATGTTGCTAAAAGTGGAGCCAAACTGAAATCGGAATGGCTCTTTGATAAGAATTACGATTCTTGGTTTTACTTGAAAGCAGACGGTAGCTATGCCGAAAAAGGCTGGGAAACGATTAAAGGTAAAGATTACCATTTCAAATCAGGCGGTTATCTTTCAACTGAACGTTGGATTGACCGCTTCTATGTTGCTAAGAGTGGTGCCAAACTAAAATCAGAGTGGTTTTTTGATAAAAATTACCAGTCTTGGTTCTACCTGAAAGAGGACGGAACCTATGCTGAAAAAGGTTGGCAAATCATCAAAGGCAAGGATTACCATTTCAAATCAGGTGGCTACCTCTCCACAGAAACGTGGATTGACCGTAGTTATGTGACGAGTAGTGGAGCAAAAGCTGGTAAAGGTTGGCTCTTTGACAAGAATTATAACTCATGGTTCTATATCAACTCTGATGGAAATTATGCCAATAAAGAATGGATCTGGGATAATGGTTACTACTATCTCAAATCTGGCGGTTATATGGCTGCAAGTGAGTGGGTGTGGTACAAGAATAACTGGTTCTACCTCAAGTCAAATGGAAAGATGGCTGAGAAAGAATTAATCTACGATTCATCCGACCAATCATGGTACTACCTTAAATCAGGCGGTTATATGGCAAAAAATGAAACTGTGGATGGTCATACCTTGGATGCTTCTGGTAGATGGCATGTTGCGGATAAAACCAAATATTACAAAGTTAAACCAATCACTGCCTATGTCTATAGTGCATCTGGAGAAATCTTGAGTTACATTAACCAAGGAAGCATTGTTTCACTGGATAGCTCGACGCGAAAAGGCGGCCGACTTGCAGTTTCGATTTCTGGCTTGTCTGGCTATATGAATCAAAGTG
>CAUUXT010000107.1:0-4616 GCA_963549015.1 uncultured Streptococcus sp. | reverse complement strand
TGGATTAGGGTCGTCCAATCGCCCCAAGGCATTCAAACGAGGGGCAATCTGAAAGCCAATCGTTTCTTCTGTCACTTCATTAGCAGCAATCCCAGCCATGTCCAGCATTTCTTGTAGTCCAATGCGCTGGGTATGTCCCAACATCTCTAGACCATATTGAACCAAGATACGGTTTTCATCCGTCAAACTCACCATATCTGCAATGGTACCGATAGCAACCAAATCAAGCAGTTCCACTTGCACTTCTTCTAAAAGGGCGCAAGCCAGCTTGAAAGCCACTCCGCAACCAGCCAGATATTTGAAAGGATAGTTCGCGTCTGGATGCTCAGGGTGGACAATGGCATAGGCATCAGGAAGGGTTTCCGGCATGGAATGGTGGTCAGTCACAATGACATCCACTCCCATAGACTGGGCCAGTTTAATGGCCTCGTGACCAGCAACTCCATTATCCACTGTCACAATCAAGGAAATTCCCTCTTGCTCGATAAAGTATTTATAGACACTGGCATTGGGACCATAGCCATCGGTAAAGCGATTTGGCAGATAAACACGGCACTCGGCGCCCAGCTGTTCCAAACTTTCCTTAACAATAGAAGCTGAAGTCATGCCATCAGCATCGTAATCTCCATAGATGAGAATGTTTTCCCCTGCTTCAATGGCCTGACGAATCCGTTCTACTGCCTTATCCATATCATGGAGCAGATAGGGATCATGTAAGTCCTCTAAAGAAGGTTCTAAAAACTTCTTTAGACTTTCTTCATCCTGAATCCCTCTCTCAAATAATAACCGAGCCACCTCAGGACCCAGCCCAGCCTTCTTGGCTATCTTTGTAAAATCCGCATCTTCTACCTGCGGGGCAAACTGCCATTCATAAGTAGGAGTTATCAAAAAAACATCCACTCTTTCTAAGAATTCTATCGTTTCATTATAACATGATTTAGGCATTTTCTCTATCCAGATTGCTTTTTTATAAAATTTTAGTGAATTTTTTTCAGATATGATTTGACAAGAACATTCTTTTGGTGTAGAATCATGTTATAAAATCTAACACAAAGGAGATTTCTCATGGCTTTAGTAGAATTTAAACACGTCGAAAAATATTACGGAGACTACCACGCACTCCGCGATATCAATCTCCGTTTTGAAAAAGGACAAGTTGTTGTCCTGCTTGGACCTTCTGGTTCTGGGAAGTCCACTCTCATCCGTACGATTAATGGTTTAGAGGCTATTGACAAAGGAAGTCTCCTAGTCAATGGACACCAAGTAGCAGGTGCCAGTCAGAAAGATTTAGTTCCTCTTCGTAAGGAAGTCGGCATGGTTTTCCAGCATTTTAACCTCTATCCGCACAAAACAGTGTTAGAAAACGTAACACTTGCGCCCATAAAAGTTCTAGGAATTGATAAAAAAGAAGCTGAAAAAACAGCCCAAAAATATCTGGAATTTGTAAATATGTGGGACAAGAAAGATTCTTATCCAGCCATGCTATCTGGTGGACAAAAACAACGGATTGCCATCGCACGCGGACTCGCTATGCATCCCGAACTCCTCCTCTTTGATGAGCCAACATCTGCTCTTGATCCTGAGACTATCGGAGATGTTTTAGCAGTTATGCAAAAACTGGCACATGACGGAATGAACATGATCATCGTTACCCACGAAATGGGCTTTGCCCGTGAAGTTGCTGACCGCATCATCTTTATGGCTGACGGAGAAGTTTTAGTAGATACGACAGATGTCGACGACTTTTTCGACAATCCAAGCGAACCTCGTGCCCAACAGTTCCTCAGCAAAATTATCAACCACGAAAGTGACAAAGTCAAATAAGGAGGCACCTATGAAAAAGAAGCTCTTTTTATTAGTTTTATTGCTAAGCCTTATCAGCCTTAGCCTAGCTACACCAGTTCAGGCCGACACCAATGTCGCAGATATTCAAAAGAGAGGCGAGCTAGTTGTCGGTGTGAAACAAGACGTTCCCAATTTTGGCTACAAGGATCCCAAGACAGGGACTTATTCTGGTATCGAAACCGACTTAGCCAAGATGATTGCAGATGAGCTCAAGGTCAAGGTTCGCTACGTTCCTGTTACCGCTCAAACCCGTGGACCTCTTCTTGACAATGAACAGGTCGATTTGGATATCGCGACATTCACCATCACAGAAGAACGTAAAAAACTCTACAACTTCACCAGTCCCTACTATACGGACGCTTCTGGCTTTTTGGTCAATAAATCTGCCAACATCAAAAGCATTGAGGATCTAAACGGTAAAACGATTGGGGTTGCTCAAGGATCCATTACCCAGCGCTTGATTACTGAACTGGGCAAAAAGAAAGGTCTGAAGTTTAAGTTTGTAGAACTTGGTTCTTATCCAGAGTTGATTACTTCCCTTCACGCTCACCGTATTGATGCCTTTTCCGTTGACCGCTCTATCCTGTCTGGCTACACTAGTAAACGAACAGAACTTCTAGATGATAGTTTTAAGCCATCTGACTACGGTATTGTTACCAAGAAATCAAACACTGAGCTAAACGATTATCTTGATAACTTGGTCACTAAATGGAGCAAGGACGGCAGTCTTCAAAAACTCTATGACCGTTACAAGCTCAAACCATCTAGCCACACAGCAGATTAAGGAGGACACCCCATGACAGATTTATCATCTTGGACAGCCTATTTTCAGGATTTTGGACAATTTTTCAACGGTTTCCTCTTCACCCTTGCCCTAGCGATTGGTTCCTTTATCCTCGCCATGGTTTTGGGCATCTTTTTCGGGGCCATGTCAACCAGCAAGCGCCCATTCTTGCGTGTTTTGGCTCGTATCTTTGTCGAATTTTACCAAAACACTCCCCTCTTGGTGCAGTTTGTCATCGTTTTTTATGGTCTACCTCTTATCAGCGACCACACCATCATGATTCCGATTTATTGGACAGCTGTTCTCTGCGTGGGACTCTATCACGGCGCTTATATCGCTGAGGTTATTCGTTCAGGGATTCAGTCTATTCCTAGTGGTCAGATGGAGGCCGCCCTGTCGCAAGGTTTTACTTATATCAGTGCCATGCGCTTGATTATCTTGCCTCAGGCCTTCCGTATCATTCTCCCTCCATTGACCAACCAAATCGTTAACCTCATCAAAAATACCTCGACAGTTGCTATCATCTCTGGAGTAGACTTGATGTTTGTGACTAAGTCTTGGTCGGCTCTCAACGGAAACTATATCCCAGCCTTTTTAGGTGCTGCTCTTCTCTACTTTGTCCTATGCTTCCCTGTTGCCCAGTTTGGTCGCAAGATGGAGCAAGACAACAAAAAAGCCTATTCACTTTAGGAGGTTACTATGGAATCTATTTTAGAAGTTTTGACCCCAGATAACCTAGTCTTTATCTTTAAAGGATTTGGCTTAACCCTCTACATTTCTCTGATTGCTATCGTCCTCTCGACCCTTATCGGAACAGTACTAGCCGTCATGAGAAATGGGAAAAATCCTGTCTTACGGATCATCTCCAGCATTTATATCGAGTTTGTACGTAACGTTCCCAACCTTCTCTGGATTTTCACTATCTTTTTGGTTTTCAAGATGAAGTCGACGCCAGCTGGCATTACAGCCTTTACCCTTTTTACCTCAGCAGCCTTAGCTGAGATTATCCGAGGCGGTCTCAATGCCGTGGACAAGGGGCAGTACGAAGCAGGAATGTCGCAAGGTTTCACCTCTGCGCAAATCCTCTACTACATCATTCTCCCACAAGCGATTCGTAAAATGCTGCCAGCCATCATTTCTCAGTTTGTAACTGTGATTAAGGATACTAGCCTTCTCTACTCTGTTATCGCTCTACAAGAACTCTTTGGCGCTAGCCAAATTCTCATGGGACGCTATTTCGAACCAGAGCAGGTCTTCAGTCTTTATATCCTGATTACCTTGATTTACTTTATCTTTAACTTTGCTATTTCTAGCTTGTCTCATAAGCTGGCAAAACGTTGGCAACAAGCCGCAGAATAAAAAAAGAAATGTGAACGAAAAATAGACGTTCACATTTTTTGCTATAAATGAAAAAGAGTAACTCAATGCTATGCCAACGTTTTACTTTTTGGTAAAATGACTTTAATTGCGAGAATCCGTTTGAAATAAAAAAGAATGCTGATAAATCAATATTCCTGTTATATTCATAACTAGAGAAATAAACTATTTTTACTGTTTAGCTACCAAAAAGCTACCAATAAATTTGGAATCATTTTTAATATGACTTTTAGTAATATACCTTATTACTGGGTTTCTGATAAATTAACTACTACTGTCGACAATTTTACATGTATATCACTTATTTTATCCTACCTTTCTATGGTATAATAGATAATAATATAATTAATCTGCAATAGGTGAGGTTTATGAGTTATACCAAAAGTCAAGTATCAAATTTTCTAAATGATAAAATTCTCTTTAGATTCACAATTTCTAGCGATTTTATCATTGACTTTCACGAACACGAAGAGGTTTTTACATTTGATGAGCTTGAAAAAAATATAAAAAGTAACTTTACTTATTGGAGTTCAATTTACGCTATAGCTCCCAATAATTTTATGTCAAATTGGGAAGCTCTGAATGATAAGTTTAATTCAATAAAAAAATA
>CAUUXT010000106.1:0-4619 GCA_963549015.1 uncultured Streptococcus sp. | reverse complement strand
GCTTTTCAACTCTTTCTATTATACCTACTTTTTTACCTTTGTCAAGGACTTTTTTTCAGTGAATTTGATTTTTTCTTTTCTTCACTAACTTAACTACTGCTTCTGTTCGTGCAGTGTGGGGAAACATATCGACCGACTGGATATACTGGAGATCATAGACTTTTACCAGTTTAACCAAATCTCGTGCCAAGGTTGAAACATTGCAGGATACATAGACCATTTTTTCTGGAACATAGGTCAGAATGGTATCCAACAACTTATCATCTAAGCCTGTACGAGGAGGGTCGACTATCAATGCATCTGCTCGGTAGCCTTCTTGATACCAGCGTGGAATAATCTCTTCAGCTGTTCCCGCTTCGTAATGGGTATTGTCAAACCCCATTTTTTGAGCATTTCGCTTGGCATCTTCTATGGCTTCCGGAATAATATCCATTCCTCTGAGACTCTTTACTTTACTTGCAAAGGCAAATCCGATCGTCCCAACACCACAATAAGCATCGATTAGATGGTCTTCTTTGCTGACATCCAGAGCCTTAATTGCTTCACTATAGAGAATTTCTGTCTGCTCCGGATTAAGTTGATAAAAAGCTCGGGGCGAGAGAGAAAACTCATAGTCGAGTACTCCTTCTTGAATACTCTCTTGGCCCCAGATAATTTCCGTCTTTTCACCATAGATTTCACTTGTTTTTGCTGTATTTGTATTGACAGCAACCGTGACAACTTCTGGAAAATCCTTGACTAAGTCTTTGACCAGTTGATTTAAATTAAGCTGGCGATTTGTGACAATGATAATCTGAACTTGCCCCGTTTTCCTTGCTCTGCGTACCATGATGGTGCGAACGCCTAGCGTTTTTCTCTCATCGGTGATGGGGATTTGGTGGTAAGTAAGAAGTTCAGCTAGGCGATTCGCAATCACTTGGGTTTCCTTATCTTGCACCAAACAGTCTTTCAACTCTACGAGATAATGAGAGTTTTGCGCATACAAACCTGCCTTGACCTGATTTTTAAATTTCCGAGTCTGAAATTGAAGCTTAGCACGGTAGTACTTTGGTTCCTGCATTCCGATAGTTGGACGGATTTCATAGTTTTCATATCCTGCAGGAGTAAATTTTTTCAGGGCTTGATGGAGCAGATCCGTTTTGAACTCTAACTGTTTATCGTAGTGGAGGTGCATGATTTGGCAACCACCACATTCATTATAAATCGTACAAGCTGGCACGACTCGAAACTTAGACTTCTTATTAACCTTTAGTAATTTGGCTTCAACAAAGTTACGTTTAATAGAAGTAATCTGACAATAGATATCTTCTCCTTTGAGGGCGCCTGGCACAAAAACGAGGGTTTTCTGATAGAAACCGATTCCCTCACCATTGATGCCCATCCGCTTGATTTTTAAAGGTATTTTTTGTTTGACTTTCAGATTCATACCCCTATCTTATCACATTTTGAGGTATAATAGAACTATGAAAATCACAAAACTTGAAAAGAAAAAATGTCTCTACTTGATGGAGTTAGATGGACAGCAAACCTCTTATATCACGGAGGATACCATTGTCCGTTTTATGTTGTCTAAAGATAAGGTCATTAGTAAAGAGGAACTTACCGAGATTCAGGACTTTGCCCAGTTCTCTTATGGTAAAAATCTCGCCCTCTACCATCTATCATTTAAAGCTCGAACCGAAAAGGAAGTTCGTGAGTATCTGAAAAAGTATGATCTTGATGAAAAAATCACTAGTCAAGTTATCGCTAATCTTAAAGAAGATAACTGGATTAATGATCGTCAGTATACCTACTCTATCATCAATGCAAATCAACTTTCTGGAGATAAAGGACCCTATGTGCTAGCTCAAAAACTGTCTCAAAAAGGGATTGCCAAAGCAACTATTGAAGATGTTTTAAAGGATTTTGATTTTTCGGAGGTTGCTCAACGTGTGGCGGAGAAACTTCTAAAAAAATACACGGGAAAGCTTCCCGCTCGTGCCTTACAAGATAAGATTATCCAAAACTTAACGAACAAAGGCTTCTCCTATTCTGATGCTAAGAATGCCTTTGACGACTTGGACAGTCAAGTCGACCAAGAAACGACTCAAGAACTCATTTTTAAAGAACTGGATAAACAATATTCTAAATATGCTCGTAAATATGAAGGTTACGAACTAAAGCAACGTTTGACCCAAGTCCTAGCCAGAAAAGGCTATGATTTTTCGGATATAGCAAGCGCTCTCAGAGAATATCTTTAATATTTTCAGGTAAAATTCAAAAAAATTAGACCAATTTATGATATAATAGTAAACGATAAACTTATAAATTGTAGAAAGTTGGTTAGTTATGAAACTTCCAAAAGAAGGCGACTTTATTACAATTCAAAGTTATAAGCATGATGGGAGTCTTCACCGTACTTGGCGAGACACCATGGTACTAAAAACAACAGAGAACGCTATTATCGGCGTCAACGACCACACACTTGTTACCGAAAGTGACGGTCGTCGTTGGGTGACTCGAGAACCGGCTATTGTTTACTTTCACAAAAAATATTGGTTTAATATCATTGCCATGATTCGCGATAATGGGATTTCCTACTATTGCAATATGGCCAGCCCCTACTATCTAGATGAGGAAGCCCTGAAATACATTGATTATGATTTGGATGTCAAGGTTTTCACTGATGGCGAAAAGCGTCTCTTGGACGTTGAAGAGTATGAGCGCCATAAACGCAAAATGAAGTATTCTGATGATTTAGACTATATTTTGAAAGAGCATGTTAAAATCCTTGTTGATTGGATCAACAATGGACGCGGTCCTTTCTCAGAGGCCTATGTCAACATTTGGTACAAACGCTACATAGAACTAAAGAATCGGTAAAGTTGTCAAACTGGGGTGAGAGCCCTGGTTTTTTTATTTTAAAAACCCAGCTTTACAGCTGGGTTAATTGCTATATATCTAATTTAGTGACAGTAAACTTGATATGGGAATAGTCTTTTTCAACATCCTTATCCAGCAAGAACGCTGTGGCGTCCTTCTTAACCTGAACCAAATCAATATTCTGAGCCTGGGCTGCATAGACGCATCCACAATAACATTGACGATAGATATCATACTCCTCGCACATCTCCACCGAGCGCTTGTAGCCTTGATTTTTCTTGAAATCACTTGGGAGATAGTGGGTGGTATAAATCTTTTGCACATCGATTCCGATGCTGTTGATGGTTTGAGAATTCTTATGGGGACTGATGGTCAAAGCTGAACCAAAGTAGTCAAAGCCTAAATCCATAGCCACTTGCGCTGTTTTATCCAGACGGTAGTCAAAACAAACCTTACAACGGTCACCGCCTTCTGGTTCTTCTTCTAGTCCTCTGACTAACTTCCGGTATTCATTGGGTTCGTAGGGCGCTTCTAAATACTGGACCGTATTTCCTGTTCGCTCATTGAAATCACTGACAAATTTCTTGGTGACGTAAGCTCGCTTGTGGTATTCTGCCTTGGGATGGATATTGGAATTGGCGAAATAGATGGTCACATCAGCGTATTTTGTCAGGTATTCTAGGGTGTAGGTACTACAAGGAGCACAGCAAACATGCATGAGAATAGTGGGACGTTGCTCATTTTTTTCCCAAACTTGAACCATTTTCTGCATAACACGGTCATAATTAATCTTCTGATTAGGATTCATCTTGCTCAGAATTTCTTCTACATCGATCATGTTCTTCTCCTTTTTCTAGTCTTATTTTATCATATAAGTTAGGAGAGCTCAAATCTATTTAGAAGAGATTATCATAAAAAGAAGGGATATGCATTCCCTTCTTTGGTTTTTTTATAAGTTAATTTTACATCATCCCGCCCATCATGCTTGGATCCATGGCTGGAGCTGGGGCAACTGGTTCTGGTTTATTGGCTACGACTGCTTCTGTTGTCAAGATCAAGCTGGCTACAGATGCTGCATTTTGAAGGGCTGAACGACTCACTTTAACTGGGTCAATGATTCCCTCTTCAATCATGTTGACCCACTCACCTGTTGCTGCGTTGAAGCCTGTGCCAACTTCAGCATTTTTCAAACGGTCAATAACAATAGAACCTTCGAATCCTGCATTGTGGGCGATTTGACGGACAGGTTCTTCCAAGGCACGGAGAACAATGTTGCGTCCTGTGGCTTCATCTCCTGTCAATTCCAAATCAGCTACGGCTGGAATGACATTGACAAGAGCAGTTCCACCACCTGCAACGATTCCTTCTTCAACGGCTGCACGAGTAGCGTTGAGGGCATCTTCGATGCGGAGTTTCATTTCTTTCAACTCAGTTTCAGTTGCAGCTCCGACCTTGATAACTGCGACACCACCTGACAATTTTGCCAAGCGTTCTTGCAATTTTTCACGGTCAAATTCAGAAGTTGTTGTTTCGATTTGAGACTTGATAACCGCAACACGGTGAGAAATAGCTTCAGGATTTCCAGCACCTTCTACGATAACCGTGCTATCTTTGTCCACAGTTACTCTCGCTGCTTGACCAAGCGCCTCAATAGTCGCGTCCTTCAACTCAAGGCCAAGATCTTCTGTGTTGACTGTGCCGCCTGTCAAGATAGCGATGTCTTCAAGCATGGCGTTTCGACGGTCACCAATGCCTGG
>CAUUXT010000105.1:0-4633 GCA_963549015.1 uncultured Streptococcus sp. | reverse complement strand
CTACAATATTGTCGGTTTCCAGACCCATCTCAAATGGGGAGAACAAAAGCGTGTTTTTCAAATGATTCCGGGTCTTGAAAATGCTGAGTTTGTCCGTTATGGGGTCATGCACCGCAATTCTTACATGGATTCACCGAACTTGCTAGAACAAACCTATCGTTCTAAGAAACAGCCCAACCTCTTCTTTGCTGGTCAAATGACAGGTGTGGAAGGCTATGTTGAGTCAGCAGCTTCAGGCTTAGTTGCGGGTATTAACGCGGCTCGACTCTTCAAGGGTGAAAGTGAAGCTATCTTCCCAGAGACCACAGCGATTGGAAGTCTGGCGCATTACATCACCCATGCGGACAGTAAACATTTCCAACCCATGAATGTCAACTTTGGCATTATCAAGGAGTTGGAAGGCGAGCGTATCCGTGATAAGAAGGCTCGTTATGAAAAAATTGCAGAGCGTGCCCTTACCGACTTAGAGGAATTTTTAACGGTCTAATTTTTTTCAAAGAATTGCTCATGATACTATAAAAATCTTAGAAATTGTGATAAAATAGGTAGGATAAAAAAAGGAGAGTAAAAATGGCGAACCCCAAGTATAATCGTATTTTAATCAAGTTATCAGGTGAAGCCCTTGCCGGTGAACGTGGCGTAGGGATTGATATCCAGACAGTTCAAACAATCGCAAAAGAGATTCAAGAAGTTCATAGCTTAGGTATCGAAATTGCCCTTGTTATTGGTGGAGGAAATCTCTGGCGTGGAGAACCTGCTGCAGAAGCAGGAATGGACCGTGTTCAGGCAGATTACACTGGAATGCTTGGGACCGTTATGAATGCTCTTGTGATGGCAGATTCATTGCAACAAGTTGGCGTCGATACGCGTGTGCAAACTGCCATTGCTATGCAACAAGTGGCAGAACCTTACGTACGTGGACGTGCCCTTCGTCACCTTGAAAAAGGTCGTATCGTTATCTTTGGTGCTGGTATTGGTTCACCTTACTTCTCAACAGATACAACAGCAGCCCTTCGTGCAGCTGAAATCGAAGCGGATGCCATCCTTATGGCTAAAAATGGGGTCGATGGTGTTTACAATGCCGATCCTAAGAAAGACAAGACTGCCGTTAAGTTTGAAGAATTGACCCACCGTGATGTTATCAATAAAGGTCTTCGTATCATGGACTCAACTGCTTCAACCCTCTCTATGGACAACGACATTGACTTGGTTGTCTTCAACATGAACCAACCAGGCAACATCAAACGTGTCGTTTTTGGTGAAAATATCGGAACAACAGTTTCAAACAATATCGAAGAAAAGGAATAAGAAAATTATGGCTAATGCAATTGTAGACAAAGCTAAAGAGAGAATGACCCAGTCTCACCAATCACTTGCTCGTGAATTTGGTGGTATCCGTGCCGGTCGTGCCAACGCAAGCTTGCTAGACCGTATCCACGTAGAATACTATGGAGTCGAAACTCCTCTTAACCAAATCGCTTCAATTACCATTCCAGAAGCGCGTGTCTTGTTGGTAACCCCATTTGACAAGTCTTCATTGAAAGACATCGAACGTGCCTTGAACGCTTCTGATCTTGGTATTACACCAGCTAATGACGGCTCTGTGATTCGCTTGGTTATCCCAGCTCTTACAGAAGAGACTCGTCGTGACCTTGCTAAGGAAGTGAAGAAGGTCGGTGAGAATGCTAAAGTGGCTGTCCGCAATATCCGTCGTGATGCTATGGATGAAGCAAAGAAACAAGAAAAAGCAAAAGAAATCACTGAAGACGAATTGAAGACTCTTGAAAAAGATATTCAAAAAGTAACAGACGATGCTGTGAAACACATCGATGATATGACTGCCAACAAAGAGAAAGAACTTTTGGAAGTCTAAAAATAAACAGAAAAACTCAGTTGGCATTGCTGGCTGAGTTTTATTCGAAAGAAGGAAATATGAATACAAATCTTGCAAGTTTTATCGTTGGACTCATCATCGATGAAAATGACCGTTTTTACTTTGTGCAAAAGGATGGTCAAACCTATGCACTTGCCAAGGAAGAAGGTCAACATACAGTAGGTGATACGGTCAAAGGTTTTGCCTATACGGATATGAAGCAAAAACTCCGCTTGACCACTCTAGAAGTGACTGCCACTCAGGACCAATTTGGCTGGGGAACCGTAACAGAAGTTCGTAAAGACTTGGGTGTCTTTGTCGATACCGGTCTACCTGATAAAGAAATCGTTGTGTCACTCGATATCCTCCCTGAGCTCAAGGAACTCTGGCCTAAGAAAGGTGACAAACTCTACATCCGTCTCGAAGTGGACAAGAAAGACCGCATCTGGGGACTTTTGGCGTATCAGGAAGACTTCCAACGTCTGGCTCGTCCTGCCTACAACAACATGCAGAACCAAAACTGGCCAGCTATTGTTTACCGTCTCAAGCTGTCAGGAACATTTGTTTACCTACCAGAGAATAACATGCTTGGTTTCATTCACCCAAGTGAACGCTACGCAGAGCCACGTTTGGGGCAAGTGTTAGATGCGCGTGTCATTGGTTTCCGCGAGGTTGACCGCACTCTGAACCTCTCCCTCAAACCACGTTCCTTTGAAATGTTGGAAAATGATGCTCAGATGATTTTGACCTACTTGGAAAGCAATGGCGGTTTCATGACCCTGAATGACAAGTCAGCGCCAGATGATATCAAGGCAACCTTTGGTATCTCTAAAGGTCAGTTCAAGAAAGCACTCGGAGGCTTGATGAAAGCTGGTAAAATCAAGCAAGACCAGTTTGGGACAGAGTTGATTTAAACCTTATAGACATGATAAAGAAACTTGAAGAAATGAGTTTAGAGGAACTCTGGCAACTTTTTCCTATTTTTCTAGTAGAGCACAAGGCAGAGTGGAAAGACTGGTATGAATTGGAAAAAGCAAATCTGAACAAAATATTGGGTGCCAATGTTATTAAAAGAATAGAACATATCGGTAGCACTGCTATCACTAATATTTGGGCCAAAAATATCGTCGATATTCTGCTAGAAGTAGGTAGAATAGAAGATTTAGCAAGAGTTAGGGATTTATTGGTGAAGAATGGTTGGCTAGTGATGTCGGAGAGTCCTAACAGGATTTCGCTAAATAAAGGATATACAGAGCAGGGATTTGCTGAGAAAGTTTTTCATTTACATTTGCGAATGACGGGAGATCATAACGAGATTTATTTTAGAGATTATCTCTGCCAGCATCCAGATATCGCCCAAGCGTATCAGGAATTAAAACTCAGTTTGTGGAAACAATTTGAACACAATCGAGACGCCTATACAGATGCGAAAACGGATTTTATAAACCACTACGTGTCAGAGGCTAAGTCCAGTAATTTTTAAAAATCAGAAAAGTTTCATCAAAAAAAGTCTTGATAGGAGAAAGAATTGAGAAAATCATTTTACACTTGGCTCATGACTGAGCGCAATCCTAAAAGTAACAGTCCCAAAGCCATCCTAGCAGACCTCGCTTTTGAAGAGTCAGCCTTCCCAAAACACACAGATGATTTTGATGAGGTGAGTCGCTTCTTGGAGGAACATGCCAGCTTCTCTTTTAACCTAGGAGACTTTGACGCCATCTGGCAAGAATACTTAGAACACTAGAGACAATGAGAAGAAGCTAGTATTTTATTGTTCTCTTTGCTATAATAAAAAGAAATAAAAGGATTAGAGAGGTTCTTTATTTGAAGGAACATTCAATAGACATTCAACTGAGTCATCCAGATGACCTGTTTCATCTTTTTGGTTCAAATGAGCGCCATCTTCGTTTGATGGAAGAAGAGCTTGATGTGATCATTCATGCTCGTACGGAGATTGTGCAGGTTTTGGGAGAAGAAGCTGCATGTGAGGAAGCCCGTCAGGTTATACAAGCCTTGATGGTCTTGGTGAATCGTGGAATGACCGTTGGTACGCCAGATGTGGTGACTGCGATTAATATGGTCAAAAACGATGAAATCGACAAGTTTGTCGCCCTTTACGAAGAAGAAATCATCAAGGATAATACTGGGAAACCGATCCGTGTCAAAACCTTGGGTCAAAAACTTTATGTGGACAGTGTCAAACAGCATGATGTGACCTTTGGAATTGGGCCTGCAGGGACAGGGAAGACCTTTCTTGCAGTGACTTTGGCAGTGACTGCCCTCAAACGTGGACAAGTCAAGCGGATTATCCTTACTCGTCCAGCAGTGGAAGCAGGTGAGAGTCTAGGTTTCCTTCCGGGTGATCTCAAGGAGAAGGTGGATCCTTATCTTCGACCTGTTTATGATGCCTTGTATCAGATTTTAGGAAAAGACCAGACCACCCGTCTCATGGAGCGTGAAATCATTGAAATCGCGCCCCTTGCCTATATGCGTGGACGGACCTTGGATGATGCCTTTGTCATTTTAGATGAAGCACAAAATACGACCATCATGCAGATGAAGATGTTCCTGACTCGTTTAGGCTTTAATTCGAAGATGATTGTCAATGGGGATATCAGTCAGATTGACCTGCCACGTAATGTCAAGTCCGGTTTGATTGATGCCCAAGAAAAGCTCAAGAACATCCACCAAATTGACTTTGTTCATTTTTCAGCCAAGGATGTGGTTCGTCATCCAGTTGTCGCTCAAATCATCCGAGCT
>CAUUXT010000104.1:0-4696 GCA_963549015.1 uncultured Streptococcus sp. | reverse complement strand
AGAAAATCACTTGCTTTGTTTTTTAAACAATAATGGTGTGAATTTTGGTATTTAGTAGCTCAATTCGTGTATTTTGGGGGTAAAATTTATACCATTCAAATCAAATTAGTTGAAATTATATGAAAATCCACTTTCTGTAAATAAGGGAAAACGCTGATTTTGAAGAGTTTTGAAATTTATTAAAACTAATTCTGTTCAAACCAGGTCTTAAGAAAGCTCGTAAAGCATCACAATTTAGTAAACGTTAATTCGAAAGAATTACGATACTTACAAAGAGCACCTTTAAGGGTGTTCTTTTTGATTTCTAGAACATCAATACTATACAAAAGTAATTGTTCAGGACGGCATGATGGAGCTCTCATAGGGAATTATTAAATTTGAGATGTTTCAGAAATCTGAGAAGAATTTTATGTCTTTAGAAGATCTTGAACAAGCTGCTATAGGGCATGTTACTATAATAGATTGATTAAAATAAGACTAAAAGGATGTAATACTGTACGGAACTAAATCCTTGGATAAATTATTTTGGAGCCGATATACGACGAGAACTTCGCAAAGAATTCCTGCTACCTTTTGAACAATGAAAAGATAAAACATTTCTAGCTCCCTACTTCTGAGGTAGTTCCTATGAAATTGCCACCTATATAAACCGAGACTGTTTATTTATGGTATCTCTCTATTTTTTATCTATACTCGTTTAGGAGTTCCCTTGAATAAAAGCTTTCTCACTTTCGATTCTTTAGCCTTTTTCAGAGAATAGATGCGACTTTTAATAATAAGTTGTGAATTCATCTAAGCGGAAATCATTGATGGATTGATTCTATTGACATGCCAAATGATCATACCTAGCATAATTTAAGCAGATCCTGAATTGTAAAGGTTTTTACCAGGCGGTTGCCATGTTGACATTGAATTTAAATGCTTTAACATCTGTGATAGTAGAAAAATGACCTTAGGATGTTTGATTTAAGGAAAAGCCACACTCTGGTAATGGGGCATTCAGCTAGTAGTTCTAGTCCGATGATTCTTTACTTTCTCTTTAGAAACTTCCCCATTCTATTTCTTTTATATACTGTTCAATAACATGAGTTAGTTCTTGTTTTATATTTTTTACTCTATATAATCCAAGAGATTTACAAATTCGTGAGAGATATTTTTAGACTAATAGTATCTACTGGATTCCTCAAATGGTCTTATATTTTTAATATTAGGTCTGATTGCTTTCAGTAAATGGGTATCCACAATCATAGTTTTAGTATATGAGGCTTCTCTTTTAAAGTAAGATCTGTGTTTATTTGGAAATGTTTTGGCGGTTTATTAGAAAGATTAATGATAATATAATCTTTCTTTGCTTTTAAAGTGATTGATTTATTACATATTATTTATTTGATTCATATTTCAGAGGAGAGATAATGAATAATAAGTAAAGGCGGTTGATAAAGCTAAGATGGTACGTATTTCATTGTAAGACGATTTTAGTTATTCTGAATACTTTATATTGAACTCTCCACGTGGAAACTAGTCTATTAATTTATGGAAATTACTAGACTATAATCAGTAATTATTGTATAATAAAGGTGGCATTTGCCATATTTCCATCTGACCAAGAGTAATGATACTCCTGCTAAAGATTGAATTGAATAAATATTTTAAATAGTATAATAGTGTAATCGTTTTTCAAAGCAAGTGTTACAAGTATGTTATCGTGTAACAAATCATGCGATTGAAAGGGGTGTTGCCTACTGGAAAAAGAAGATGCACTATTCAATCAATTTCAATCATTTAGAAAGGAAAAATCATGAAATTAAAAAAATTGTGGCTCTATATTTTTACGCCACTTCTAGTCTTGTTTGGCTCGATGGCTCTATCAAATCCAGTACAGGCGCAAGATTTGACAGATAAGGTCACATTGTCAAATGTTGAAATACGAAATTCGGGGTCTGGTGCAGCTGACGAAACTTTTTGCATTCTAAGGGACAAAAAGAGGTACGAGCTCTCTATTATGGGGAGTACAGTTTTCCCAATTTAGGAGCAGGAGAGATAAAGAATGGTGATTATTTCACCGTAAAAGCTCCAGATGGTCTAGATTTAGTTGACGCTACATTTGAATTAAAGGATAGTGTAAGTGGAGAGGTATTAGGACAAGTTACAGTAAGTAGTGCTACGAAGACAATAACCTTTACATTTAATGAAAAAGCTGAAAGTAAGCAAAATATCAAGGGAACCTTTAATACTACTTCAATGCTAAAAACAACTGGAGAAGTGAATAAAGTCACGTATCGTTTACCTGGAGATAAAGAACAAACGATAACCTTTAAACCATTTGGTAGTGATAGCCAAGATGTGCCAGTTGAAGGCGAAATTGGTTATAAGGGTGGATGGACAAATTCTGATACGGACCACCTAGCCTGGTGGATGCGAATCAATCGTGCTGGCGAAGATTTAACTGGAAAAGTTGTCAAGATAAATGATAGCATTGACACCAGTAAGGGATCTCTAGCAACTTATCTTGTGGATAGTTTTAAGTTTTTTGAAGCAGAATATAAAACAAAAGACACTAGCAACGCAGATGTTGTTTCCTCTGGTCATCAATATAAGGTTACGACAGATCCAGCAGTTTATCAAGCAAATCCAGATGATACGGCACTGTTAACCCTAAAAAATGGAGGAACTTCATTTGAACTTCTATTGCCAACCAATACAGGAACCAAAACTTTACGTTTAGAGTATAGTACAACTACTCCTGCAGATGGAACTGAAGTCGTTAACAGTGCAGGGATAACTTATGATGGCGTCCCTCAGAAAAGTTGGAAATCATGGGATGGAAAAGACACTGGTAGCACAACTATGAAATCAGGTGTCAAATCCGTTAAAGGAGCTGGTGCAACTGTTACAGCGGATCTTGCTGGTAAAATCAAAATCACCAAGTATGATGAAGCGGATGCTACTGTGAAGTTAAGTGGTGTTGTCTTTGAAATTCTTAAGAAGAGTGATAGAACGAAAGTTGCTGAAATCACGACAGATGAACATGGTGTTGCCCTTTCTCCAGTTCTCTCAGAAGGTCAATACATTGTAAAAGAAAAAGCACCTAAGTCAGGTTATGTTGCAAATAGTCAAGAGTTTGAAGTAGAGATGAAAAAAGAGGGTGTTCCTTTAAATATCTCTAACAAACGTGAGACAGTTGACTTTGAAGCTACTAAGACTTGGGTAGGTGGAAAAGCCGCAGATTATAAGAAAGTTAAGTTCGGCTTGTATGTCCATAAAGAAGGACAAACTATTGAAGACTCTAAACCTGTTTCTGGTAGCTATACTCCAGAAGTGACAGAATCCAATGGTGTTTACACTTACAAGTGGAAAACCCAACTTCCTAAGTATGATGTTGATGGAACAAAATTAATCTACTCTGTTCGCGAGCTTCAAGATACTACTGAACTTCCTTTGAAAGAAGGAGAGAAAGTCGCATCTAACGATCATAACTACGTCGTCTCTTACAATGCAGACAAGACACAAGTAACCAATACTTATGAGGTTCCAAAAACAAAAGTAACTGCTAATAAAGTCTGGACTGGTGGAACGGATAGTGTTCGCCCAAGTCTCTTCTTTAAATTGTATCGTACTCTAGAAGGTGGTGCTGCAGAAGCAGTTACAGATGCTGACCAAAAAGAGGTACCTAAGACAGACGGTGCTGTCGAATGGACAGACCTTCCTGCGACTGATCAAAATGGTGTGACATATACCTACAGTGTTAAAGAAGTTGATAAAGATGGAAATCCAGTTACTACAGTTGATGGCTATACCTCAGAACAAACAGCAGAATTGACTGTTACCAATAAGTATGCAGTAAAACCAACTTCAGCTTCTCTTGAAGTGACTAAGAAGTTGACAGGCCGTGAGTTGAAAGCTGATGAGTTTGAGTTCACTTTGACAGACCAAGACGGTAATGTGAAAGAAACCGTGAAGAATGACAAAGACGGAAACGTGAAGTTCTCAGAATTGGAATTCGACAAAGCAGGCACTTATACTTATAAGATTGCTGAAAAAGCGGGTACTGCTACAGGTATCAAATATGATACTAAAACCATCACTGCTACAGTAACTGTAGCGGATAATGGTAAAGGTGTTCTTGAAGCAACTGTTGCTTACGACGGTGAAAAAGCATTCGAGAACACTTACACACCAGCAGGAGCTACAAGTGTAACTCTTGGAGCGAAGAAAGTTCTTGAAGGAAAAGCTCTTGAAGCAGGTAAATACAGCTTCGAATTGAAGAAAGAAGACGGTAGTGTTGTCGAAACAGTGACAAACGCCGCAGATGGAACAGTGGCCTTCTCACCAATCTCATATGATGAGAGTCAAGTGGGAACTCACAAGTATATCATCTCAGAAGTTGCTGGATCTGAAGCAGGAATCACTTACGATAAGACCGTTCAAGAAGTTGAAGTAACGGTTGAAAAAGTAAGCGCAACTGAATTGAAAGCAACTGTTTCGAAAGAAGCAAAAGACCTAGTCTTCACCAACAAATACACACCAGCCGGAGCTACAAGTGTCACTCTTGGAGCGAAGAAAGTTCTTGAAGGTAAAGATCTTGAAGCAGGTAAATACAGCTTTGTTCTGAAAGAAGGCGACAAAGAGCTTGAAACAGTTACAAACGCTGCTGACGGAACTGTGACCTTCTCACCAATCTCATATGATGAAAGCC
>CAUUXT010000103.1:0-4719 GCA_963549015.1 uncultured Streptococcus sp. | reverse complement strand
TTCAATAATCTATAGTCTATGATATCGCTTTGAAAAATTTTCTGCAAGCGTTTGCTTAATCTTTTTAATTTCTTTTTTGACTCCATAGTTTCCTATCTTCCAATTTTTTATTATAATAGAGGTCAGAGGTAAAAAAATGAAAAAACAAGCTTTTAGTTCTGAACAATATCTGAATCTACAACGCGACCATATCTTGGAGCGCATTAACCAATTTGACGGCAAGCTCTATTTGGAGTTTGGTGGCAAAATGTTAGAAGATTTCCACGCTGCTCGCGTTCTTCCTGGTTATGAGCCTGACAACAAAATCAAGCTCTTGCAAGAATTGAAAGAACAGGTTGAGGTTGTGATCGCCATTAACGCAAGCAACATCGAGCATTCTAAAGCGCGTGGTGACTTGGGTATTTCTTACGACCAAGAAGTTCTTCGTTTGATTGATAAATTCAATGAACTGGGGATCTTTGTCGGTTCTGTTGTCATCACACAATACGCTGGCCAACCCGCTGCAGATGCCTTCCGCAACCAATTAGATAAAAACGGGATTGATTCTTATCTTCATTATCCAATCAAAGGATACCCGACTGATATGGACCACATCATTTCTCCAGAAGGCATGGGGAAAAACGACTACATCAAAACCAGTCGCAACTTGATTGTCGTAACCGCTCCTGGACCTGGTTCTGGAAAATTGGCCACTTGTATGTCCAATATGTACCATGACCAAATCAATGGTATCAAGTCTGGTTACGCTAAATTTGAAACCTTCCCAGTCTGGAACCTTCCCCTTCATCATCCAGTCAACTTGGCCTATGAGGCTGCCACAGCAGACCTTGACGATGTCAACATGATTGACCCCTTCCATCTCCAAACCTACGGAGAAACCACTGTCAATTACAACCGTGATATCGAAATCTTCCCAGTGCTCAAACGTATGCTGGAACGCATTCTCGGTGAATCTCCATACGCTTCACCAACAGACATGGGTGTCAACATGGTTGGCTTCGCTATTACAGATAATGAGGCTGCTATCGAAGCCTCTAAACAAGAAATCATCCGCCGTTACTATCAAACAGTTCTTAACTTCAAGGCTGAAAAGGTCGGGGAATCTGCTGTCAAGAAGATTGAACTTCTCATGAACGACCTCGGTATCACACCTGCAGACCGTCAGGTTGCTGTCGCTGCACGTCAAAAGGCAGAAGAAACCGGTGGGCCTGCCCTTGCTCTCGAATTGCCATCTGGTGACATTGTCACTGGTAAAAACTCAGAACTCTTTGGTCCTACAGCTGCCGCCTTGATCAATGCGATTAAGAAATCAGCTGATATCGCTAAAGAAGTAAAACTAATCGAGCCTGAAGTTGTCAAACCAATTCAAGGTCTTAAAATCAACCATCTCGGTAGTCGCAATCCACGCCTGCATTCAAATGAAATCCTGATTGCCCTTGCAATCACAGCTATGGAAAATCCTGATGCTGCGCGTGCCATGGAAGAACTTGGGAATCTCAAAGGAAGCGAAGCCCACTCAACCATCATCTTGACAGACGAAGACAAGAACGTCCTTCGCAAGCTAGGCATCAACGTAACCTTCGACCCTTACTACCAATACGATCGCTTGTATCGGAAGTAAATAAACAAGGCTGGACAAAAACTCAATTTGAGAGAAAAATCCAGTAAATCTTTACATAATAAAAAAATCAAACGCATAATATCAAGTCTTTTGGACACTTGGTATTATGCGTTTTTATGATTTTCCATTCTCATTTATTTCAATGAAATTGTCAACTCGACATAGGCTCCTCCTTGGGCTGGATTGAGCAGGGTCAGACGACCACCGTGCAAGAGAGCTACCTGCTTAGAAAAGGCTAAGCCGATACCATGATGGGGATTAGCTGAATTGCGGCTTTGGTCACTCTGGTAAAAGAGCCGTTCCGCTCCCAGCAGCATCTCCTCTGAAAATGAAGGGCCGTTGTTCCAGATAGCAAAAACCAACTGGTCCTGCTGCACTGATACCATTAGCTTGACTTCCTTTTGATCCTGGTCTGCATGTTCAAGCGCATTCAGTAAAATATTGAGCAAAGCCCGTTTGAGATAGTCCAAATGAATCGACAAAATCAGACTAAGATCACAATCTTCTTGGAGATAAAAACGATAGCTTTCCTGTTTACTGAACAGTGCCCAATCGTCCTGGAGATAGGCCAAAAAGTCCTCTAAGGAAAGCTGACTGAACTGATTAGAATCAATCTGAAAAGCCTTAGCGTAATCAATAAGAGAGCCACAATATTCTTCCATCTTGTAACTAGCCTGCAAAATCTCAGCAGCATAGTCTGCCTGTGGCTGGCCTAACTGCGCCATTTCCAAGAGCTCAGCATTCCCCTTAATCACAGTTAGGGGCGTTTTCAAATCGTGCGATGTCGCTGATAGCTGTAAAATCAACTCCTGATTATGCTGCTGCTCTTTTTCTAGAAGACGAGCATTTTCTTGGTGGCTGCTCCGTAAATCGCTATAGACTTCGAGCATTTCCTCGATCCGAAAAAACTGGCTTTGATTTTCTTCTAAAAGCTTCTTGCTCGTTAGCATTTTTATTTCCCTGTCGATTTTTCGGAGCAATTTCAAAATATGATAAAAAGTAATCAGCAGCAAGCTCCCTGCCCAAAAGAACAAGGTGAAAAGAACGTGATCACTTCCTTGCGTAAATTCATAACCTATAAGCACAAAAATCAAAACATGGAAAAAGACGATTTTTAAACTGGTTGTCCAGACTAGGCTTTTGAAATTACGGGTTCTAATTGCCATCTATAGCCTACTCCTCTCACAGTTGCGATTGCTTGCAGCCCTTCTTGTTTGCATTTTTGACGAATCTGATATACGTATTCTGAGATGGAACGAAGCTGTGTTTCTGAGCTTTCTGGATAAAGCAAGGTATGAAGACGTTCAGCTGAAAAGGTCTGCTTGGGATTGCTAGCTAGTAAATGTAGCAGTTTAAACTCCCGCTCTGAAAATTTCAAGACTTTACTAAAACAGGCAACTTCGTAGCGCTCTGGATAAAATTGGCAAGAAGCAATTTCAGAATATCGCTCCTCACGTCTTTCCTCCCGCCGAAGATGAGCTCTGATACGCGCCAGCAATTCTTTGGTCCCAAAAGGTTTGACAATATAGTCATCTGCTCCACGAAAGAGCCCTTCCACTTTGTCCGCCTCCAATTCCTTAGCCGTCAGAAAGATGATTGGACACGAAAGATGAGGACGAATGTAGGAACACAGCTCAAAACCATTAACAGGCTCCATCATCACATCCAGCAGAATCAAGTCATATCCGACAAAATACGTCAGCTCTAGGTCTTCTATCCGATCAAGCGTCGTCACATCATAAGCATCTAGCTCTAGGACGTTTTTCACCAGCTTCAAAATGCTCTGGTCGTCATCAACCACCAAAATACGATACTGTCTCATGATTTCCATTATAGCATACCTCTAGCGAACATCTCGTTTCAAGGTTAAGAATATAGCAGAGCTCCAAACCAAAGCTAACCATAACAGCTGTATTCCCAGCCCTGAGAGATCTATTGAATGCTGAAGTCCTTCATACTCAAAAAGATTTAGCGTAGCTAGATCAGGCAGGTACTTTGCCTCCTTGATAAAAGTTGCCAATAAACGGCTGAGACCAATCAAGAGAGGAAAGAGCACAGACACTGGCACAACCCAAGATTGAAAGAGCAAAGCGAGGCCGGCAGCTAAAAAAGCCAGAAAAATATTGCTGAGAAGACCAAAAGAGCTGTAATAGAGGAATTTCTCTAGTAAGGACCAGCTAAAGCTTAGGTCAAAACGAGCCAGCATAACAAGGAAACAGCTGCCTATCATGACACTGTAGAGAACCAAGAGCAGCAAGTCTAGAAAAAGGAATTTCCCAGCCAACCAAGCCTTTCTATTTGATACGGTTAGAAAATTCGTTCGCATCCCAGACTTGACAAACTCCTGGGCAAAATAGAGAGAAGTAAAGATGACGATGACAGGCTGCGCCAGATAGAGGGCATGCAAAACCTCGCTCAGAGCCTTCGTCTGACCAACTGCTGTCTGACTGTAGTCAAGATTCATCAGAAAAAATGGAACAGCTACCATAGCCACTAAGGCTGCACCAAGAGCGAGATAATAAGAACGGAACTTAATCCATTCACTTCTAAGCAGAGCTTTTATCATCAGTATCGCCCTCCTAAATCCGTCTTCAAAAAGCGCAGAGAAGCCATGCCGCCGATGACTAGCAACCATGCACCAAGTATCAACAGCCCTTGCAAGGGATTGTTAGCATATTGGGAAGTTGGCGTTGCAGCAAACAACTCTCCTGCTGGCTGTGGCAAATAAGTCCCCCAACTCGTGTGAGCTGCCAGGTAGTTTCCCAGATTATAGATCTGTGGTACGAGAAAAAGCAGAGGAACTAGCATGGTCCGATCCAATAAACCTAACAAAAACGAAAGGATTCCCAATAAGGTCAGAGATAAGGTTTTCCACAAAATCAAACTCCAAGCTGCCTGATTGAGCAGAATCGGATCAAGTCCTTCCTTTCCTAAAGCGAGATGCATGACCATATAACTAAAGTAGATTGATAAAAAGCTAGTGGCAAGAGAAAAGCAAGTAAAGGTCATGAGTTTCCCCACAAGCAACTTCAGGCGGTTATTACAGGTCAAGAGACTGGTTCTCAAGCTATGAGACTGAAATTCCATAGCTCCCAAAA
>CAUUXT010000102.1:0-4745 GCA_963549015.1 uncultured Streptococcus sp. | reverse complement strand
ATTGTGGGGATTTTTGTTTATATCATTACCATCCAAAAACTAGGTCTTTATGGAATAATGCGGGCTCAGGGAATACAAATCAAAACCATTGTATGGTCTCTATTCTGTCAAATCTTCCTCCTAGCTGGTATGGGGATTACTTTAGCCTTGCTGGCAATCGGAGGAGTGATTTTAGTCTTACCAGCTACCTTCTTTTTCTATCCAAGTTGGATAGCCTACTCTGTCCTAAGCTTGGTAATTTCCTTGATGGCCCTTCTAGGTGGTGTCATTTCACTTCCACGCTTGCTAAAGGTGGACCCGATTACTGCAATTGCAGAATGATAAGGAGAATTGTATGACAGCATTGATTGAAATGACTCAAGTGACAAAAACCTATGGGGAAGGAAAGATGAAAGTCGTTGCCTTGCATGAGACGAATTTTCAGCTAAATGCGGGAGAGTTCGTAGCTATTGTTGGGCCTTCAGGCTCTGGAAAGACGACCTTTCTAACAACTCTTGGACAACTCCAGGAAGCATCGAGTGGAAAGATTTTGGTAAAGGGAAAGGAAACAGGTAGTTTGACGGAGAAGGAGAAAACAAACCTCCGTTTTAGAGAGTTTGGCTTTATTCTACAAGCTTCAAACTTAATTCCATTTCTAACGGTCAAGGAACAGCTGGATTTGATTGACAGACTAGATAAGGGAAAAAATAGCAAAAGTGACCGAAAAGAGCTCTTTGACTTGTTGGATTTGGAAAAAGTACAAGATCATTATCCCAAGGCTCTATCGGGTGGCGAACGTCAACGTGCGGCGATTGCTAGAGCGCTTTATAATAATCCGAGCATCGTTCTTGCAGATGAGCCGACAGCCAGTCTAGATACCCAGCGTGCTTACCAAGTAACAGAAATGTTGGCTGCCATTGCCCATGAACAAGGTAGAGGAGTTGTCATGATTACACATGATACACGCCTTCTTGATAAGGTCGACCGTATCTATGTTATGAACGATGGCCACCTAGTTGAAGAAATACATGCATAAAATAAAATAGAGTGAATGGTACAAGTTACTATTCACTTTTTTGATTGGGAAAGATAGAAATAAGTTTAACTTTTTGTGAAACTCTCAGTATTCATAGCTGATTTTTGAGAAATGTGGTATAATTTTTCTTATGGAAAAGATTATTATTACAGCAACTGCTGAAAGTATTGAACAAGTTGAACAACTACTCGAAGCTGGCGTAGATCGTATCTATGTTGGTGAGAAAGATTTTGGCCTTCGTCTGCCAACAACCTTTAGTTATGAAGAGTTGCGCACCATCGCTAAGCTCGTTCATGATGCGGGTAAGGAATTGATCGTTGCAGTCAACGCCCTCATGCACCAAGATATGATGGATCGTATCAAGCCTTTCCTAGACTTCTTGGAAGAGATCAAGATAGACTATATCACTGTTGGAGATGCAGGTGTCTTTTACGTGGTAAACCGTGATGGCTATTCCTTTAAGACTATCTACGATGCTTCAACCATGGTGACAAGTAGCCGTCAGATTAACTTCTGGGGTCAAAAGGCTGGCGCATCTGAGGCGGTTTTGGCGCGTGAAATTCCATCGGCTGAACTCTTCAAAATGCCAGAGATTTTGGAAATTCCTGCTGAAGTCTTGGTTTATGGAGCTAGTGTTATTCACCATTCTAAGCGTCCGCTTTTACAAAACTACTATAACTTCACGCATATCGATGACGAAAAGACGCGTAAACGTGACCTCTTCTTAGCAGAACCGAGTGACCCTGAGAGCCATTATTCCATCTTTGAAGATAATCATGGTACTCATATTTTTGCCAACAATGACCTTGATCTGATGACCAAATTGACAGAATTGGTGGAGCATGGTTTTACTCACTGGAAGCTAGAGGGGCTCTACACACCTGGTCAGAATTTTGTAGAAATTGCCAAACTCTTTGTCCAAGCACGCAGCTTGATTCAAGAGGGCAAATTCAGCCATGACCAAGCCTTCTTGTTAGATGAGGAAGTGCGCAAGTTACACCCTAAAAACCGTTTCCTCGATACGGGATTCTATGATTACGATCCTGACTTGGTTAAATAGGACATAAAAACCCGAAATAAAAATGTTCGGGTTTTTCAAGTGTATTCATGAAATAAAAACGGATACATGTTATAATAAAAATAGCTCTTTAATGGAGGTGTTTAAGTGGAGAATCTGAAAAAGATGGCAGGTATCAAGGCTGCTGAGTTTGTCAAGGATGGCATGGTAGTCGGACTTGGAACGGGCTCTACTGCCTACTATTTCGTAGAAGAAATCGGTCGTCGCATTAAGGAAGAAGGTTTGCAGATTACTGCTGTAACGACTTCCAGTGTTACTAGTAAACAGGCCGAAGGTCTTAATATCCCGCTCAAGTCGATTGATCAAGTGGACTTTGTCGATGTGACAGTCGATGGAGCGGATGAAGTAGATAGCCAGTTTAACGGAATCAAAGGCGGTGGTGGGGCCCTTCTGATGGAGAAGGTTGTGGCAACGCCCTCAAAAGAATACATTTGGGTGGTAGATGAAAGCAAACTGGTAGAGAAACTAGGTGCTTTTAAATTGCCAGTAGAAGTGGTTCGGTATGGCGCAGAACAGGTCTTTCGTCGGTTTGAGCGAGCTGGCTATAAACCAAGTTTCCGTGAAAAATACGGCCAACGTTTTGTGACTGATATGCAGAACTTTATCATAGACCTAGCCTTGGATGTCATCGAGGATCCAATTGCCTTTGGGCAAGAATTGGACCATGTCGTTGGTGTCGTAGAGCATGGCTTGTTCAACCAAATGGTGGATAAGGTCATCGTTGCTGGACGAGACGGGGTTCGGATTTTAACTTCAACAAAAGCAAACTAATCAACATAATAAGGAGATACACTATGTCAAAATTTAATCGTATTCACTTGGTGGTACTGGATTCTGTGGGAATCGGTGCTGCACCAGATGCTAATAACTTTGTCAATGCAGGGGTTCCAGATGGAGCTTCTGACACACTGGGACACATTTCCAAAACAGTTGGTTTGAATGTGCCAAACATGGCTAAAATCGGTCTAGGAAATATTCCTCGTGAAACTCCTCTAAAGACTGTACCAGCTGAAAGCAATCCAACAGGTTATGCAACAAAATTGGAAGAAGTTTCCCTTGGTAAGGATACCATGACTGGTCACTGGGAAATCATGGGACTCAATATTACCGAGCCTTTCGATACTTTCTGGAACGGATTCCCAGAAGAAATCTTGACAAAAATCGAAGAATTTTCCGGACGCAAGGTCATTCGTGAAGCCAATAAACCTTACTCAGGAACTGCTGTTATCGATGATTTTGGACCACGTCAAATGGAAACTGGAGAGTTGATTATCTATACTTCAGCTGACCCTGTTTTGCAGATTGCTGCCCACGAAGACATCATTCCTTTGGATGAACTTTATCGTATTTGTGAATACGCTCGTTCGATTACCCTTGAGCGCCCAGCCCTTCTAGGTCGTATCATTGCCCGTCCATATGTGGGTGAGCCAGGTAACTTCACTCGTACGGCAAATCGTCGTGACTTGGCCGTTTCCCCATTTGCACCAACCGTTCTCGATAAACTCAATGAAGCAGGTATCGATACTTATGCTGTTGGTAAAATCAACGATATCTTTAACGGCGCTGGTATCAACCATGACATGGGCCACAACAAGTCAAACAGCCATGGAATTGATACATTATTGAAGACCATGGGACTTGCTGAGTTTGAAAAAGGATTCTCTTTCACAAACTTAGTTGACTTTGATGCCCTTTATGGACACCGCCGCAATGCTCATGGTTACCGTGATTGCTTGCATGAGTTTGATGAACGCTTGCTTGAAATTATCGCAGCCATGAGAGAGAACGACCTTCTCTTGATTACTGCTGACCATGGAAATGACCCAACCTATGCAGGAACAGACCACACTCGCGAATATATCCCACTTTTAGCTTACAGCCCTAGCTTTAAGGGAAATGGTGTCATTCCAGTTGGACATTTTGCAGATATCTCAGCAACAGTTGCGGATAACTTTGGTGTAGAAACTGCCATGATTGGGGAAAGTTTCTTAGATAAATTGGTATAAGATGACACACTATGCTTTACTGGTTAGGGGCATTAATGTCGGTGGGAAGAATAAGGTTGTTATGTCGCAACTTCGTCAAGAACTGATAGAGTTGGGGCTGGAAAAGGTTGAAACCTACATCAACAGTGGCAATATTTTCTTTACTTCGACAGATGCCAAAGCCCAATTGGTTGAAAAGTTAGAGGCTTTCTTTGAAGTTCATTATCCATTTATTCAGAGCTTTTCTTTGCTGAGTCTAGAGAACTTTGAAGCGGAACTTGAAAATCTGCCTGAATGGTGGACCAAGGATTTGGCACGAAAGGATGTCCTCTTTTACACTGAGGGTTTGGATGTGGCACAAGTCATTTAGACAGTTGAAAATTTGGAACTGAAAGATGAAGTGGTTCATTTTGGAAGACTTGGGATTTTCTGGGGGAAATTCTCTGAAGAAACCTACTCTAAGACTGCCTATCACAAGTACTTGCTCAAGATGCCTTTTTATAGCAACATCACCATTCGCAATGCAAAAACCTTTGACAAAATAGGTCAAATGCTAAAAAATAATAAAGGAGATGTATAATGACATTTTTAGATAAGATCAAGGAAACAGCTGCTTTCCTGAAAGATAAAGGAATCCAAGCGCCTGAGTTCGGTCTAATCCTTGGAT
>CAUUXT010000101.1:0-4764 GCA_963549015.1 uncultured Streptococcus sp. | reverse complement strand
CAAAATTACCTTTACAATCGCTATTCGAGAACGTTCTACATCACAATCAATGTCAATGATTACGTTGAACACCGTGCAGAAGTCTTGCAAACCTACGCTCAAAAATTGGCGACTCGCGTTTTAGAAGAAGGACGTAGCCAACAAACAGATCCAATGTCAAATAGCGAACGCAAGATTATCCATCGCATTATTTCACGCATGGATGGCGTGACGAGTTACTCTGAAGGTGACGAGCCAAATCGCTATGTAGTCGTAGATACAGAATAAATAAAATCAGGCTTGTCCTGATTTTTTGTTAGAAAAGGGAGAAGAAACAGATGATGGAAGCAATCAGGAACTATCTATCTTATGCAGGTATCCAATATCGTCATCCAGATAAGGCTGGAGATGAGCGAGAGAAGATGCTGGCGTTGCGCCACAAAGGGCAGGGGGCTCGCAAGGCTTTTACGGGCTTAGCCAAGACCTTCCAAGAAAAGCATCCAGAATGGCAACTGCAACAAACTAGTCAGTGGATGAATCAAGCGCAACGCTTGCGACCACATTTCTGGGCCTATCTACAGAGAGACGGACAAGTGACAGAACCTATGATGGCTCTTCGTTTGTATGGAACACCTGCTGACTTTGGGATTTCTTTGGAAGTCAGTTTCATCGAGCGAAAGAAAGATGAACAGACCTTAGACAAGCAAGCCAAGGTTTTAAAGCTTCCAGCGGTAGAAGGAATTTATTATCTAGTCTACTCAAATGGGGAAAGTCATAAGGTGGAGGCTACTGAGGAGAATCGCCGTACTTTACGCGAGAAGGTGAGCAGTCAGGAAGCCCGAAAAGTCTTAGTAAAGTCAGATGTTTCCTTCATTGAAAATCAGTCAGTAGAAGCGATATTGGAGGAGCTAGAAGACGCTTATACTCGCTTGCTCCCGTACTATGAAGTGACGAGAGGATAGACAAATCAAATGTGTTAGATGAACGCAAATTGTTTTATTGCTATTCTATGCATTTTTTCATATAATAGTAAAATAGAATGTGTGATTCACTAATCACCTCAAAGAGAAAGGAAATTCTATGTCAAATCTATCTGTTAATGCAATTCGTTTTCTAGGTATTGACGCCATCAACAAAGCCAACTCAGGTCACCCAGGGGTGGTTATGGGAGCTGCTCCAATGGCCTATAGCCTCTTTACAAAGCAACTTCGTATCAATCCAGCTCAACCAAACTGGATCAATCGCGATCGTTTTATTCTTTCAGCAGGTCACGGCTCAATGCTTCTTTATGCCCTTCTTCACCTTTCTGGTTTTGCAGATGTTAGCATGGATGAAGTCAAGAACTTCCGCCAATGGGGTTCAAAAACACCAGGTCACCCAGAATTTGGTCATACAGCAGGGGTTGACGCTACAACTGGTCCTCTAGGTCAAGGGATTTCTACTGCTACTGGTTTTGCCCAAGCAGAACGTTTCCTTGCGGCGAAGTATAACCGTGAAGGCTTCAATATCTTTGACCACTATACTTACGTTATCTGCGGAGACGGAGACTTGATGGAAGGTGTCTCAAGTGAGGCGGCTTCATACGCAGGCCTGCAAAAACTTGACAAGTTGGTGGTTCTTTATGATTCAAACGACATCAACTTGGATGGTGAGACAAAGGATTCCTTTACAGAAAGTGTTCGTGACCGTTACAATGCCTACGGTTGGCATACAGCCTTGGTTGAAGATGGAACAGACTTGGAAGCTATCCATGCTGCTATCGAAGCTGCTAAAGCTTCAGGCAAACCATCTTTGATTGAAGTGAAGACTGTGATTGGATATGGCTCTCCAAACAAACAAGGAACCAATGCTGTACACGGTGCTCCTCTTGGTGCAGACGAAACTGCAGCAACTCGTCAAGCCCTCGGTTGGGACTATGAACCATTTGAAATCCCAGCTGAAGTATATGCTGATTTCAAGGAAAATGTTGCAGGCCGTGGTGCATCAGCCTATGAAGCATGGACAAAACTAGTCGCTGACTATAAAGAAGCGTATCCAGAACTGGCTGCAGAAGTAGAAGCTATTATCGACGGACGTGATCCAGTTAAAGTGACTCCAGCAGACTTCCCAGCCTTAGAAAATGGTTTCTCTCAAGCAACTCGTAATTCAAGTCAGGATGCTTTGAACGTTGTAGCTGCTAAGTTGCCAACTTTCCTAGGTGGATCAGCTGACCTCGCTCACTCAAACATGACTTATATCAAAACGGATGGACTTCAAGACGACGCTAATCGCTTGAATCGCAACATTCAGTTTGGTGTTCGTGAATTTGCAATGGGAACGATTTTGAACGGGATGGCCCTTCACGGTGGACTTCGTGTATACGGTGGTACTTTCTTCGTCTTCTCTGACTATGTGAAGGCAGCTGTCCGCTTGTCAGCCTTACAAGGACTTCCTGTGACTTATGTCTTTACCCACGATTCGATCGCAGTTGGGGAAGATGGTCCAACTCACGAGCCAGTTGAACACTTAGCAGGTCTTCGTGCCATGCCAAATCTCAATGTTTTCCGCCCAGCAGATGCGCGTGAAACTCAAGCAGCTTGGTACCTTGCGGTGACAAGTGAAAAAACACCAACTGCTCTTGTCTTGACACGTCAAAACTTGACTGTTGAAGAGGGAACAGACTTTGACAAAGTTGCAAAAGGTGCCTATGTTGTCTATGAAACTGCAGCAGACTTTGATACCATCTTGATTTCAACAGGTTCAGAGGTCAATCTGGCTGTCGCAGCTGCCAAAGAATTGGCTAGTCAAGGCGCAAAAGTCCGCGTAGTCAGCATGCCATCTACAGATGTCTTTGATAAACAAGATGCAGCTTACAAGGAAGAAATCCTTCCAAATGCAGTCCGCCGTCGTGTTGCAGTCGAAATGGGTGCAACTCAAAACTGGTACAAATATGTCGGTCTTGATGGTGCAGTTCTTGGAATTGATACCTTCGGAGCATCTGCCCCAGCACCAAAAGTATTGGCGGAGTACGGATTTACAGTTGAAAATCTAGTCAAAGTTGTTCAAAACTTGAAATAATCGCAGAAATCAGAGTGAAAGCTCTGATTTTTTTATCATCATAAAAGTAAGGCACAACCTTGTAAAAGTAGCTGAAATTTGATATAGTAGTCCTATGTAAAAGACAAAGGAGAAAACAATGAATCCAAATATTACTTTTTTAATCATGCTTGTAGGTATGATGGCCTTGATGTTCTTTATGCAACGTTCTCAAAAGAAACAAGCTCAAAAGCGTATGGAAAGCTTGAACAAGCTTCAAAAAGGCTATGAAGTGATCACAATCGGTGGACTCTACGGAACAGTGGATGAAGTAGACACTGAGAAGAGAACAATCGTACTTGATGTAGATGGCGTTTATTTGACTTTTGAATTGGCTGCTATCAAGACCGTTTTGCCGCTCAAAGAGGCTGTGACACCAGAAGGAACAGTTGTTGACGAAAGCGGAGCAATCGAAGAATAAAACGGGACCTGTCACTCCCGTTTTTCTATGAAGTAAGAGGAAAAGGGATGAGAAAAATAGTATTTGTTTGCTTAGGAAACATCTGCCGTAGCCCCATGGCAGAGTTTGTGATGAAATCCATGACGAGCGATTACCAGATTGAGAGTCGTGCGACTTCGTCTTGGGAACATGGTAATCCGATTCATAAGGGAACGCAAGGGATTTTCCAGCAATATCAGATTCCTTATGACAAAGACAAAACATCACTCCAGGTTCGTAGAGAAGATTTTGAGTCATTTGATTACATTATCGGGATGGATGCTTCAAACGTTTCAGATCTGCGTCAAATGTGTCCTCAGGAATTGCAGCATAAGATCTACCCTTTTGCATCTGAAAGTGTTCCAGATCCTTGGTATACAGGAGATTTTGAGGAAACCTATGCTCGCATCACAAGTGGCTGTAAAAGCTGGCTAGATCGATTAGAAAATGAGAGTGACAATGGAAAAGCTTAAACAAATCTATGAAAAGTATAGAGTTTACCTAACTCGCCCTAGGCTAGAGTTCATTGCAGTAGTCGTAATTGCACTCTGTGCCCTTTCGGTATTTCTGCTAAATACGCCTAAAAAGGGTGTCCTGACACTTGATGGTGGTGCACTTGTTTATGATGGTACTCTGGTGCGAGGGAAAATGAATGGTCAGGGGACCATGACCTTTGAAAATGGGGACCAATATACAGGTGATTTCAATAATGGAGCCTTTAATGGAAAAGGAACGTTCCAATCAAAAGATGGCTGGAAATACGAAGGTGATTTTGTAAATGGTCAGGCTGAAGGTCAAGGAAAGTTGACGACAGAGCAAGAAGTTGTCCATGAAGGAACCTTTAAACAAGGCGTTTTCCAACAAAAACAGTAGTCTCCAGATGAGGAGGCTATTTTTAAAAGCAAGAAAGAAAGCGTTTTCTCTGCTCGAATTTGATTAATAACTATCAACTAGAAAAACTTTGTGAAATAAAAAAATATTTTTCATAATTTCACAATCATCCAGATAAAACTCTATTGCATAGCTATATTGAGAAAAAAATCACAATCTCATAAAATTTCTTTGTGAAATGCTTATGAAACTGTTTACAAAGTCTGAAAAAAGAGTTATAATAAACTTGTGAAAAAATTAACAAAGGATAAAATCCTTAAAGGCTATGGAGGATGATATGGCTGATAAAAAAACAGTAACACCAGAGGAAAAACAACTTGCTGCTGAAAAGCATGTCGACAGGTTAGTGAAAAAAGCCTTGGTTGCGCTTGATGAAATGC
>CAUUXT010000100.1:0-4771 GCA_963549015.1 uncultured Streptococcus sp. | reverse complement strand
GGTAAAATAGACGAGTGAAACTAAGACAGAAAAACGCAAAAAACAAGCTACTTATACAGTATGGAATCGGCATTGCTCTGGTACTACTAGTCATGACGACTTCCTTCCTTTATCTGATATCACTCAGCATGAAACCCTATCAAGATGCTAGGGTTGAAGGAGAAAAACTGGCCAAGCAGTATGCAGAATTGGAAAAGGCAGATCAGGTTGATTTCTACAATGGTCTAGAGGGTTATTACAGTGTTCTGGGACATAATAAAAAGCAAGAGGACATTGCCGTACTGATTGAAAAGAATGACCACAAGATTTATGTCTATCAGCTAGATAAGGGGATTTCTCAAGACAAGGCAGCGACGATTTCGAGGGAAAAAGGAGCTAGCGACATTGAAAAGATTACTTTTGGTCGTTATCAGGACAAGCCGATTTGGGAAGTCAAGTCAGGAAACCAGTACTATCTGGTTGACTTTGAAACAGGAGCAGTGATCCAATAAGGAGGGCATATGAAACTATCCAAACGTGTACTGGAAATGGAAGAAAGCGTCACTCTAGCCAGTGATGCAAGAGCCAAAGCATTAAAAGCTCAGGGAAAGGATGTTCTTTTCTTAACCTTGGGACAGCCTGATTTTCATACTCCTGAAAACATTCAGGATGCAGCGGTAGAAGCGATTCGTGATGGACGTGCTTCCTTCTATACAGTTGCTTCAGGCTTACCAGAGTTAAAAGCGGCGGTTAATACCTATTTTGAACGCTATTATGGCTATTCTGTAGCAGCCAATGAGGTTACCTTTGCCACAGGTGCCAAGTTTTCTCTCTACACCTTCTTTACGGCTGTGATCAATCCAGGTGATGAGGTCATCATCCCTACACCATACTGGGTCAGTTATGGAGACCAAGTCAAGATGGCAGAAGGTGTGCCAGTCTTTGTCCAGGCCAAGGAAGACAATCACTTTAAGGTGACAGTCGAGCAGCTAGAAGCGGCCCGAACAGATAAGACCAAGGTCTTGGTTCTCAATTCGCCATCGAATCCGACCGGTATGATTTACTCTCGTGAGGAACTCTTGGCTATCGGAAATTGGGCTGTTGCGCATGATGTCCTTATCCTAGCAGATGATATTTATGGTCGTTTGGTTTATAACGGGAACGAATTTGTTCCAATCTCTAGTCTGTCAGAAGCCATTCGCAAGCAAACCATCGTGATTAACGGTGTATCTAAGGCTTATGCCATGACTGGTTGGCGGGTAGGTTATGCAGTAGGAAATCCTGAAATTATCGCTGCTATGAGCAAACTAACAGGACAAACAACCTCCAACCTGACTGCTGTATCACAATATGCTACCATTGAAGCCCTAACTGGGCCACAAGACTCTGTCGAAACCATGCGTCAGGCTTTTGAGGAACGTTTGAATACCATTTATCCTCTCTTGTGCCAAGTGCCAGGATTTGAAGTTGTCAAGCCTCAAGGAGCCTTCTATCTCTTCCCAAATGTTAAGAAAGCGATGGAGATGAAGGGTTATACCGATGTGACGGACTTTACAACAGCTATTCTTGAAGAAGTCGGCCTTGCTTTGATTACAGGAGCTGGATTTGGAGCACCAGAAAATGTTCGTCTCAGTTATGCAACTGACTTGGATACCTTGAAAGAAGCTATTCGCCGTTTGCATCAATTTATGGAAAAATAAAACTCAAAATCTTCGCCTTTTTGGCGAAGATTTTTTGTAACGAAAATCTCGCGAATTTTCTCTAGTCGAACCTAGCTATCGCAGTCTATTTATGGTAAAATAGTGAGTAATGACGTCTTCGGACAAGTTAAACGAAAAAAGGAAGATAGATTATGACAAAACGTGTAACAATCATCGATGTAAAAGACTACGTTGGTCAAGAAGTGACCATTGGAGCCTGGGTTGCCAACAAATCAGGAAAAGGGAAAATTGCCTTCTTGCAATTGCGTGACGGAACAGCCTTTTTTCAAGGAGTCGCCTTCAAACCAAACTTTATTGAAAAATTTGGTGAAGAGGTAGGTCTTGAAAAATTTGAAACGATCAAACACTTGAGCCAAGAAACGTCTGTTTATGTGACAGGAATTGTCAAAGAAGACGAACGTTCTAAGTTTGGCTATGAGTTGGATATTACAGACATCGAAGTGATCGGTGAATCTCAAGACTACCCAATCACACCAAAAGAACACGGAACAGACTTCTTGATGGACAACCGTCACTTGTGGCTACGTTCTCGTAAGCAAGTAGCGGTCATGCAAATTCGTAACGCTATTATCTATGCAACCTATGAGTTTTTTGACAAGAACGGCTTCATGAAGTTTGATAGCCCAATCCTTTCAGGAAATGCAGCAGAAGATTCAACTGAACTCTTTGAAACAGATTACTTCGGAACGCCAGCCTACTTGAGCCAATCAGGTCAGCTTTACCTAGAAGCAGGTGCTATGGCTCTTGGTCGTGTCTTTGACTTTGGTCCAGTATTCCGTGCTGAAAAATCAAAAACACGCCGTCACTTGACAGAGTTCTGGATGATGGATGCTGAGTACTCATACTTGACACATGATGAGTCACTTGACTTGCAAGAAGCTTATGTAAAAGCTTTGCTCCAAGGTGTATTGGACCGTGCTCCCCAAGCCTTGGAAACATTGGAGCGTGATACAGAACTTTTGAAACGCTACATTGCAGAGCCATTCAAACGTATCACTTACGATCAAGCCATTGACCTCTTGCAAGAGCATGAAAAAGATGAAGATGCTGACTACGAGCATTTGGAGCATGGAGATGACTTTGGTTCACCACACGAAACCTGGATTTCAAACCACTTTGGTGTCCCAACATTTGTCATGAACTACCCAGCAGCTATCAAGGCCTTCTACATGAAACCAGTTCCTGGAAATCCAGAGCGCGTGCTTTGTGCAGACTTGCTTGCACCAGAAGGCTATGGAGAAATCATCGGTGGTTCTATGCGTGAGGAAGACTACGATGCCCTTGTAGCTAAGATGGATGAACTTGGTATGGATCGTACAGAGTATGAATTCTACCTTGACCTTCGTAAATACGGTACAGTACCACACGGTGGATTTGGTATCGGTATCGAGCGTATGGTAACTTTCGCAGCAGGTACAAAACACATCCGTGAAGCGATTCCATTCCCACGTATGTTGCACCGTATCAAACCATAAAATAAATCAAAACGCCCTAGGGGCGTTTTTTCAAAGTAGAAGAAAGAAGAGGTGGAGAACATGTAAAGCACAGCTTAACAAGTGACAAACACAAAGATACAAATACACTTGTTAAAGGAGAAACTATGTTTAAACGAAATTACCGGAAGAATATCGGTCTCATGGCTGGTGTGGAATTTTTTGCCTTTCTGGGCATTACCAGCTTTTGGATTCTATTTCTCAGTCAAAACGGGATGTCGCTTTGGCAGATTGGCTTATTGGAAAGTATTTTTCATGCCACCAGTGTCATCTGTGAAATTCCCTCTGGAATGTTAGCTGACCGCTATTCCTATAAAACCAATCTATATTTAAGTCGAATAGCTGGGATTGCGTCGTCGATTCTTATGTTACTAGGGCAAGGTAATTTTTGGATTTACGCACTCGCTATGGTGGTGAGTGCCTTGTCTTATAATTTTGATTCGGGGACGAGTGCAGCTATGGTTTATGATTCGGCCGTGGAGGCTGGATTAAAAGAGCGCTACTTGTCCATCTCCAGTTTTATGTCAGGAGTCGCAGAAGGGACTCGGTCTTTGGGGACCGTTTTAGCGGGATTTTTTGTCCATGGTCAATTGCACTTGACCTACTATATCATGATTGCTACTTCTATAATCGTTCTTTTCCTAACTTGGATGCTAAAAGAGCCTAGTGTTAAAGCGCAAAAATCTGAGCGCTTGATGATGAAAAAAATAATCTGGACTGTCAAAGAGGAGTTGCGGAGAAACCCCAGTCTTTTTAGTTGGATGATTCTTTCCCAAATCATCGGGATACTGATGTGCATGTTTTATTTTTACTATCAAAATCAACTTCCTGACTTAGAAGGGTGGCAGATTTCGATGGTCATGTTGATGGGTAGTATTTTGAATATCTGGGCAGTTTATCTAGCAAGTAAGATTGGAAAGAAGTATTCAGCCTTAAAACTCTTTCCCATTCTTGTATTCTTGACGGGAGGAACTTATTTGCTTTCCTACTTTGGTACGCCACTGATTTATATTTTGGTTTATTTGATCAGTAACGCCTTATATGCTCTCTTTCAGCCGATTTTTGATAATGATTTACAAAAGCGACTCCCAAGTGAGGTACGGGCAACCATGCTAAGTGTCTACTCTATGATGTTCAGCCTAAGCATGATTATCATTTTTCCTCTGACGGGATGGTTGATTGACTATCTAGGATTTGTAGTAGCCTTCCTTTACTTAGGGCTCATTTTAGTACTAGCCAGCTTTTTGCTATTTTTCATTTTGAAAGAGATGGCCGGAGCTTTGAAACTGGAAGAGAATGTTATTTCTAAGTAATAAAGTTATTTTTTCACTTTTATCTTTTTTACTTGCTATCTATCAGTTTTTCTAGTATAATGGTTTATTGTGAGTGAACCTCACTTACCCCTTGCAAAGACTGGGGGTCATTAGACCAAAAGGAGGAACATATCAATGGCTAAATACGAAATTCTTTATATCATTCGTCCAAACATTGAAGAAGAAGCGAAAAACGCTTTGGTAGCACGTTTTGACTCTATCTTGACTGACAACGGTGCAACTGTTGTTGAATCAAAAGATTGGG
>CAUUXT010000099.1:0-4838 GCA_963549015.1 uncultured Streptococcus sp. | reverse complement strand
CAATATGGGCGATAATAGAGAAGTTCCGGATCTTCTCCTGTCGTTTTTTCAATTCTTCTAAGTTCATGATGCTCTTCCTTTCAGGGTATCTATTAATTATAAATTGTTTTTAACATTTTGACAAGACCATACCCTGCTAGGAGTACTAATCTTCAGCAACAAAGCCGTCATTTTCAATAAAATAGTGCTCAGTCATGCCTTGGTCAGTAAAGACAATACCATGAAGGACACCTCCGTAAACGGCTCCTCCATCCATACCAATCTTGCCATCTTCTGTTATCCAAAGCTCAGCAGTACCTCGGTCTTGCTTCAGCAAACCATAAACCGGTGTATGCCCAAAGACAATGGTTTTCCCGGTATGATTTTCAGCTTCGTGGAATGGTTTTCTGAGCCAGACTTTTTTATAATCTGTAGTTTCATGCCAATCATCCAAGGTCAAGTCGATACCCGCATGAACAAAGATATACTTATCTGTCTCTACTACAAATGGCATTTGACGAATAAATTCGACCAAGTCTGCCGCTTCAGTCGCAACGCGCTTGGCATCTTCTACGCCATCAACTGGTGCATCCAAGGGACGACCTAAAATTGAGTTAATGGTTGTATCACCACCATTGCGACGATAATGGTCATAGCTTTCTTCGGGATTGTCCAACCAAGTTAAAAACATATACTCGTGGTTGCCTGATAGACAGATAGCCCCTTGATTGTCCACCAAGTCCTTGACCTTTTCTAGAACACGGCGGCTATCTTCACCTCGGTCAATCAAATCCCCTAGAAAAAGCAACTGGGTGTGACCATCCCATGTTTTGAGGAGGTCTTCCAGCATACCTGCTTTTCCATGGACATCTCCAATTACATAATAGTCTGTCATTTATTTCTCCCTCGTTTGCAATAATTCTCTGGCTTGGGTAAGGGCAGCTTCGGTTACATTCTCCCCGGCCAACATCTTAGCAACTTCCTCTACTCGCTCTTCTAAAGTTAAGAGACGAACCGTCGACACCGTTGAGTGCTCATCGCTAATCTTCTCAATAAAGAATTGGTAATCCGCGATGGCAATCACTTGTGGAAGGTGAGAAATAGCAAGAACCTGACCATGCTGACCAATCTTATGAATCTTTTGAGCAATGGCTTGGGCCACACGACCTGAAACTCCCGTATCCACCTCATCAAAAACAATACTAGTCTTCCCTTCCTTACGAGAAAAGGCGGATTTAATAGCTAGCATAAGGCGAGATAGTTCCCCACCGGACGCAACTTTGACCAAGGGTTTAAAGTCTTCACCAGGGTTGGTGGAAATGTAAAACTCAACTGTTTCATTCCCCTCACGACTGAATTTGCCCTTACTAAAGCGGACCTGAAATTGAGCCTTCTCCATATAAAGATCTTGAAGTTCTTGCTTAATCTCTGCTTCTAGCTGCTGGGCCAAGTCATGGCGTGCTGATGCAAGTCGACCTGCCAAGTCGACAAGAGTTACTTCCAATTTCTTGAGCTCCGCTTCCATGTCCTCAGACGAGAGATTATTGCCTGTCAAGAGATTGTATTCCTCCGTAATCTTGGCAAAATAAAGCAAGACATCGTCTACAGTCCCACCATACTTACGGGTAATAGTATGAAGGAGGTCCAACCGATTCTCAACCTGCATGAGACGATTGCCGTCAAAATCAAGGTCCTCAATAATAGCTTCCAGACGCTTACTAATATCTTCTAAGACATAGTAGGTTTCTGATAGAGAACTTGAAATTTCACGGTATTCAGGATCGTATTCTTCGACACTTTCCATGTCGTTCATGGCTGAACGGACATTTGCTAGACTGGAGAATTCTTCATTGTCCAACATGCTATAGGCATTGGTCAGCGTATCCGCAATATTTTTATGATTGAGGAGTTTCTCTCGTTCTTGGTTAAGAGCCAAGTCTTCACCAGCCTGCAAGTTCGCTGCCTCAATCTCTGCCATTTGAAATTCCAACATCTCAATGCGAGCCTTATGTTCCTGCTGATTTTTCTTGACTTCAAGAACTTGTTTACGCATTTTTCGATAGGTATCAAAACTCGTTTGATAGGTTTCTTTCAAGTCCCAAAACGCTGCGTTACCGAATTCATCCAACATCTGGATATGAAGTTGAGGACGCATTAACTCTTCTTGGTCATGCTGACCATGTATATCCACCAGATGTTGCCCAATAGCACGCAAAACAGACAGATTAACCATCTGGCCATTGACACGGCTGATACTCCGACCATTTTGCAGAATTTCCCGACGGATGATAATTTCATCCCCCATTTCCAAACCTTGCTCATCAAAAATTTCCTGCAAAAGGCGACTATTCTCAACTGAGAAAAGCCCCTCAATCTCTGCCTTTGGCGCACCATGACGAATAACATCTGTCGTAGCACGAGCTCCCAACATCATATTCATGGCATCAATGATAATCGACTTCCCTGCACCCGTTTCACCAGTCAGGACAGTCATACCCTTTTCAAAATTGAGCGAAATCGCCTCAATAATGGCAAAGTTTTTTATCGAAATTTCAAGTAACATACTGACCTACCATTTTTTGACTTGTTCAACAATTTCTTCAGCTGCCTCTGCTGTTCTAGCTACAATTAAGATAGAATCATCATCAGCTAGACAGCTAAAAATCTGTTCAGGAAATGCTTCAACCAACTGACTCTTCACAAAAATAGTATTTCCAGGAATAACAGAAAGGTTGATCATATTTCCCATTAGCTCGGAACTCACAATATTGTCCTCAGCCAACTGCAAACTCTTAACAATTGATTTTGGCAACTCATAGATATAGGTGTTGTTCTTCAAAGGAATTTTAACAATCCCAAGCTCCTTGATGTCCCTTGAGACAGTGGCTTGCGTAGCAGAAATACCTGCTTCCTTCAAATGCTCAACGATTTCTTCCTGAGTCCCGATCTGATAATCCGTAACAAATCTTCTAATTTTTTCAAGTCTCTCTTTTTTATTCATCTTTAAATTCTCTATGCGCTCTCTCTACAACTTTTTCTATTTCAGGGGCAACTTGGTTACTTGCTCCCTCTTCCTTTTTTAAATATGCCAGAAATTCGATGTTTCCATGTCCTCCTTGGATTGGTGAATAGTCTAATCCAAGCACTGAAAAACCTTGTTCAACCGCCATAGCAGTGACAGATTCAAGGACAGTTTGATGAACCTTGGCATCGCGAATGATTCCATTTTTCCCGATTTGCTCACGACCTGCTTCAAACTGAGGTTTGACAAGTGCTACCACCTGACCTTGATCAGCCAAGACACGGTGCAAGGCAGGCAAAATCAGACTGAGGGAAATGAAACTCACATCAATACTGGCAAAGCTCGGCTCCTTTTCGAAATCAGTCTTTTCAGCATAACGAAAATTAAACTGCTCCATGCTGACAACTCGCGGATCTTGGCGTAATTTCCAAGCCAACTGATTGGTACCAACATCAACTGCAAAGACTAACTCAGCACCATTTTGCAGCATGACATCGGTAAAGCCTCCGGTAGAAGCACCAATATCAATCGTGGTTGCGCCATCAACTGACAAACCAAAGGCCTGCAAGGCTTTTTCTAATTTTAAGCCACCACGGCTGACATACTTGAGTTTTTCACCTTTGAGTTTTAGCTCAGTGTCATCTGGGATTTTCTCTCCTGGTTTGTCAAAACGCTCCCCATTGAGGACAGCTACAACCAGACCAGCCATGACACCACGCTTGGCCTGTTCTCGCGTTTCAAACAAGCCCTGTTTATAAGCTAGTACATCCACTCTTTCCTTAGCCATTGATTCTCAAACTTTCTACTACTTTCACAATCGATTCTTTTTCAAAGCTGACTTGCTGGGCGATTTCTTCTAATTTAGCCTCGGCTTGATCAAGAGTTTGGTTACAAAAGGCAATAGCCTCCTCCAAGCCCAACAAGGCTGGGTAGGTTGACTTTTCTGCCTGTAAGTCCTTTTGTGGAGTCTTCCCGATTTCCTCAAAACTAGCTGTCACATCCAGCACATCATCTCGAACTTGAAAGGCCAGCCCAATTAATTCACCCACAGTTTTCAATTTTGCTTGGATTTCTGGTGCTAATTCAGCTATGATAGCAGCTGCTTGGAAAGGATAGGCTAGCAATTTTCCAGTCTTATTGGCATGAATGGTCTGAAGTTCTTCCAAGGACAAGTGCTGGTGTTCGCCTTCCATATCTAAAACCTGGCCTGCTACCATGCCTAGACTACCTGATGCAAGGGATAAGTTGGCAATCAAGTCAACCTTGATTTGACTTGGCAAATCTGCCTGCGCTATCAAGGCATAGGGATCTAGGAACAAGGCATCTCCTGCCAATATTGCCATCGCTTCGCCAAATTTCTTGTGATTTGTCAAGCGCCCCCGACGGTAATCGTCATCATCCATGGCAGGAAGGTCATCGTGAATCAAGCTTCCTGTATGAATCATCTCCAAAGCCGCTGCCACCTGCGCGTGTGCAGGTTTGATGGCAACTTGTAAGGCTTCCAGAACTTCTAACAAGAGAAAAGGGCGAATGCGCTTGCCACCAGCATGAATGGAATAGAGAACAGACTCTCGTAAACTAGAGGCAAACTGCTGGTCTCCATAAAAGTCTTCCAAGGCCGACTCAACAAGAGCTAATTTTTCTTGCTTCTTCATTCAAAATCACTTTCTGTTCCGTCTTCTTGCATGACCTTGACCAAGGTCTTTTCAGCCTTGTCCAGCGTCGCTTGGAGCTCTTTTGACAAGACCATGCCCTTTTGAAAGGCCGCAATCGCATCTTCCAAAGCAATTTCACCATTTTCCAAACTTTGGACAATGATCTCCAGTTCTGCTAGATT
>CAUUXT010000098.1:0-4926 GCA_963549015.1 uncultured Streptococcus sp. | reverse complement strand
AAAGCGAATAGGATTGCCAGCTAAATATTCCTCCGCCGCATCCACGATGGCTGACTTAGTTGAGCCTGCATCCGAGATAATGACGCCTTCTTTCAAGTCTAAATCTGCCAACTCCTTAATAAAAGCAATGGTCTGCTTGATTGGCAAGGTCAGAATGATAACATCTGCTAGAGGAGCGAAACTAGCAAAATCATCCGTCGCACGGTCTATCATCCCCCGCTCCAAGGCAATGTCTCTCGAAGCTTGACTGCGATTATAACCTAAAATTTCATAATCAGGATGATCACGCTTGATACCGAGCGACATCGAAGCACCAATCAAACCGAGACCTGCGATATAGATGGTTTTTGCCATAAGGACTCCTTAATAGTTCTTTGTATAGTCTCGGTGCTTGGCAACTGCCTCTTTTAATTCTTCAAGATTATCTGATGAGAATTTTTCAAGAATTTCCTGCGCCAAAACGGTGGCAACAACGGCTTCCATGACCACACCTGCAGCTGGAAGGGCAGTCGGATCACTTCTCTCCACGGTTGCCTTGTAAGGTTCGTGGGTTTCGATATCCACACTCATCAATGGTTTATAAAGAGTAGGAATGGGTTTCATAACTCCACGAACAACAATTGGTTGCCCATTGGTCATACCACCTTCAAAACCACCTAGATTGTTGGTACGGCGAGTATAGCCGTCTTCTTTAGACCAGAGAATTTCATCCATAACCTGGCTGCCTTTGCGATAACCAGCTTCAAAGCCAAGACCAAATTCCACTCCTTTAAAGGCATTGATAGAAACAACTGCTTGAGCCAATCGCGCATCCAATTTTCTGTCCCATTGGACATAGGAACCAAGACCAACTGGAACACCTCCGACAACTGTCTCCACAACCCCACCGATGGTATCACCGTCACGCTTGATTTGGTCAATATAGTCCTTGATTTCCTGTTCCCGCTCTTGGTTGACAATAGAAACTTCAGATCGGGCAGCTCGTTCCTTAATCTCAGCCACTGTCAGATTTTCAGGTACATCGATTTCCTTGCCCCCAAAGACCACGACATGGTTGGCAATCTCCATATCAAGCTCAGCCAATAGGCGTTTGGCTACTGCCCCAACTACCACCCGCATGGTTGTTTCACGAGCTGATGAACGTTCCAAGGAATTTCTCAAATCATCAAAACGGTACTTGATGCCCCCTACCAAGTCGGCGTGACCTGGACGAGGATGGGTGATTTTCCGCTTGCTTTTAAGGCGGTCTTCAATGTCCTCCGCAGACATGATATCTAGCCATTTCTGATGGTCCTTATTGATGACATCCATGGTAATGGGAGCCCCTGTCGTCTTCCCATGGCGAACACCTGAGGTAAAGACAACCTTGTCACTCTCAATCTTCATACGACCACCACGACCGTAGCCACCCTGACGGCGTTTCAGATCCTCATTGATATCCTCTGCTGTCAAAGGAAGTCCAGCTGGAATCCCTTCAATGATAGCTGTCAGACGGGGACCATGTGATTCTCCTGCAGTTAAATATCTCATACGTTCTCCTTATTTTACCAAGTAGTCTTTCATCTCTTCCAGAGAAACTGGGTGAATGGTCGCTGAACCAAGCTCTGGTACTAAGACCAATTTCAAGGTATTGCCACGTGCTTTCTTATCATGAGTAAGTGCCTGATAGAGCTTGTCTACATCCCAGTTTTCATACTCAACAGGCAAGCCAAATTTCTGGCACATCTCTCTAATGGACTGGGTTATTCCTTCTGGCATGAGGCCTTTTCCCTCAGCAACCTTGGAAATCTGAACCATGCCCATAGCTACAGCCTCACCATGCATGACCTTGCCATAACCAGCAGTCGCTTCAATAGCATGGCCAATAGTGTGTCCAAAGTTGAGGTAAAGGCGAACATCATTATCCAACTCATCCTCAACCACCATCTTGCGCTTCACCTGGCAAGAATGTTCAATCAAGGTCTCTGCATGTTCCAAAATGCTCTCTACAGAACCATCTAGCTCCGTCAAGAGAGCCCAAAGTTCTGGGTCCTCAATCAAGCCGTACTTGATAACCTCACCCATCCCTTCAATCAACTCTCTTTTTCCGAGTGTTTCAAGGACCAGCGGGTCAATCAGAACCCCATCTGGTTGGGCAAAGGTACCCACCATATTTTTAGCAAAAGGAGTATTGACGCCCGTCTTTCCACCGATAGAAGAATCAACCTGGGCAGTCAAACTAGTCGGAATCTGAACAAAGTGAATGCCCCGCATATAGGTAGAGGCCACAAAACCAGCTAGGTCCCCAACGACACCTCCACCAAGAGCCACAATCCCATCGCTACGAGTCAAACCCTGCTTGACTAAAAATTCATAGACTTTCTGAACAGTTGTTAAATTCTTTCGTTCTTCGCCTTCTAAGAAATCAAAAACAGCTACCTGAAAACCAGCATCTTCTAGGCTGAGTTTAACCTTCTCTGCATAGAAAGAAGCTACATGGTTATCGGTTACAATGACTACCTTTTGAGGTTGCCAGAGTTCTCGCAACCATTGACCAGCCTGAGCCAGACAACCTTTTTCAATCTGAATATCATAAGGATGATGCGGAATATCGATTCTGATTTTCATAGTAGGGTCTCCTTTTCATTATTGGTATTTTTCTGTCAAGGACTGCCAAATCTCGTCTGTCGGCATTTCTTTACCTGTCCACAGTTGAAAAGCTTCAGCAGCTTGATAGAGCAACATTCCTAGACCATTGACAGCTGAATTGCCCTGACTTCTAGCCCATTTCAAAAATGGCGTCTCAAAGGGTTGGTAAATGATATCTGCCACCAATAGAGTTTCTGGTAAGACTATGCTTTCAGGAACTGGGGATGATTTGCCATCCATTCCCACACTAGTCGCATTGACGAGCAGGTCCGACTCGGCAATCCTTGATTGCAGTTCAGAAACATCTTCTAAAGCATACAAGTCCACTTTAAAACCTGTTTGCTCCTGCAACTTGTCTAGGTAAGGTCTTGTTTTTTCCATGGAAACTGAACGAACAAAAACCGAAATCTGACTGACGCCATCCAAAATAGCTTGCGCCAAGATTGATTTGGCCGCGCCCCCTGCTCCAAGAATGGTCATTTTCTTATCCGAGATTGTAAAAGAAGGCAAGCTCTTAAAGAATCCCTTGCCATCTGTATTATATCCAATTAAAGTGCCATTATGATTGACAACAGTATTGACCGCCCCAATCAAACGAGCCTCATCACTCAACTCATCCAGATAAGGAATAACCTGCTCCTTGTAAGGCATAGACAGGTTGATGCCAAACATCTGGTAACGGCGAATATTGGCGACTGTTTCTGCCAAATCACCCGCTTCAATCTCCCAAGCTACATAGGCACCATTAATAGCTGTCGCCTCAAAGGCCCTATTGTGGATAAAGGGTGAAATAGAGTGTTTGATGGGATTTGCAACAACTGCAGCTAAACGTGTATAGCCATCAAGCTTCATCCAAAATCTCCCTGATTTTCTTCATGTTTGATAGCGAAATCTGACCTGGGGCACTCGCTTCATCCAGACTAGCAAATGACCAACTTGAACCCGTCACATCTGAAGTGATACGGGATACCTTGCCCATTTTCCCCATGGAAATGGTCACGTACTCTTGCTCAGGGTTGAGTGTTTTAAATCCTCGAGTGTAATTCATCAGGTCTAAAACATCCTGCTCCGTATGGGCCATAACTGATACCTTGACCACTTTCGGAGAGAGACTGGTCAACTCAGACAAAATTTCCATCATGTTTTCAGGTGTCTCCTGGTAATTATGGTAACTCAAAACAAGATTTGGAAAATCCAACATTTCCTCAAAAACGTCCTTGTAGCTGAAATACTCAAAATCTACATAATCCGGCTGATAAAGCTGAGTAACTTCCTTGATGATTTGAACATACTCTTCTGAGGAAAGTTCGATTTCTCCTCCCTCAGCTCGGGTCCGAAGGGTAAAGACAAGTTCGCGTCCTGCAAATTTCTCAAAGATAGCGGGTGCTACCTGTAAAATAGCGTCCTTTGTAAGAAAGTCCGCACGCCACTCAATGATATCGGCATCTTCATACCTAGTGGCATCCAGTTCTTGCGCTTCTTCCAAACTTCTTGGCATTACTGAAACGATTAATTTCATCTACTAACCTTCATACTAATCACCTTGAGGTAATTACTGCTTTCATCTTTTTTATTATGGGCAAAGTCAGCTGGAAGACCATATTGATTCAAGATCTGATATTTTCTTCCTGCAAAACCTTTATCAATTTGTTCTGTAAATTTCTGGCGGGAAACATTGGCAGCATTGGTACTGGCAATGATAATGCCTCCCGGATTTAAAATCTCTAGACTCTGGGAAATCAACTTGTGATAGTCCTTAGCTACAGAGAATGTCTGCTTTTTATTGCGGGCAAAGCTCGGTGGATCAAGCACAATCACATCATAGGTCAAGCCTTTTCGCTTGGCATACTTGAAGTACTCAAAGACATCCATAACGATAAAACGATGATTGTCCGTGCTGAGTCCATTTGCCTGAAAATGAGCTTCTGAAAACTCTCTGGACCGTTTAGCCAAGTCGACAGAAGTCGTCTCACTGGCACCTCCCATAGCTGCAGCAACTGAAAAGGCAGCCGTATAGGAAAACATATTGAGCAAGGATTTGCCCATAGCTAGACCGTCAACCAGACTCCCACGAACCTCATGCTGGTCTAGGAAAATCCCTGTCATCAAGCCATCATTCATAAAGACTTGATAGAGTACGCCATTCTCAAGAACAGTAAAATAGTCTGGCGCTTCCTCACCATAAACAGAGGCAGACTCGTAGTCTAGACCTTTAAAACGAATCTTCTCATAAGCTCCCAAGACCTCAGGGAAAACTTCCTTAAAAGCCTTTACTATCAACTTCCGAATCTGGTAAAC
>CAUUXT010000097.1:0-4953 GCA_963549015.1 uncultured Streptococcus sp. | reverse complement strand
AATCTTCCAATCAGCTCATTCTGAGATTGAAGTAGCCAAGGTATTGGTCAAGGATGAAGATGAAAAGAACCGCTTGCTTGCAGCAGGAAATGACTTTAACTTTGTAACCAATGTAGATGATATTTTAGCAGACAAGGGCATTACTATCGTAGTGGAATTGATGGGGCGTATCGAACCAGCTAAAACCTTTATCACTCGTGCCTTGGAAGCTGGGAAACACGTTGTTACTGCTAACAAGGACCTTTTGGCTGTTCATGGTGCAGAATTGTTAGAAATTGCTAAAGAGCATAAGGTAGCACTTTACTACGAAGCAGCAGTTGCTGGTGGGATTCCAATTCTTCGTACTTTGGCAAATTCATTGGCTTCTGATAAAATCACGCGCGTTCTTGGTGTCGTTAAAGGAAATTCTAACTTTATGATGACCAAACTGGTCGAAGAAGGTTGGTCTTACGATGATGCTCTGGCTGAAGCTCAAAGACTAGGATTTGCAGAAAGCGACCCTACAAATGATGTAGATGGGATTGACGCAGCCTACAAGATGGTGATTTTGAGCCAGTTTGCTTTTGGTATGAAGGTTGCCTTTGACGATGTAGCCCACAAGGGAATCCGCAACATCACACCAGAAGACGTAGCTGTTGCACAAAACCTTGGCTATGTAGTGAAATTGGTAGGTTCTATCGAGGAAACTCCTTCAGGAATTGCTGCGGAAGTAACCCCAACCTTCCTACCTAAAGCGCACCCGCTTGCTAGTGTGAATGGCGTGATGAATGCTGTCTTTGTAGAATCTATCGGTATCGGTGAATCGATGTACTACGGACCAGGTGCGGGTCAAAAACCAACTGCAACAAGTGTTGTAGCAGATATTGTCCGTATCGTTCGTCGCTTGAATGATGGTACTATTGGTAAAGACTTTAACGAATATAATCGTGACTTGGTCTTGGCTAATCCAGAAGATGTCAAAGCAAACTACTATTTCTCAATCTTGGCTCCAGATTCAAAAGGTCAGGTCTTGAAACTTGCTGAAATCTTTAATGCTCAAGATATTTCCTTCAAGCAAATCCTCCAAGATGGCAAAGAGGGTGACAAGGCGCGTGTAGTGATTATCACTCATAAGATTAATAAAGCACAACTTGAGAATGTTTCAGCTGAGTTGGCCAAAGCCTCAGAATTTGACCTCTTGAATACCTTCAAGGTGTTAGGAGAATAGGATGAAGATTATTGTACCTGCAACCAGTGCTAATATCGGGCCAGGTTTTGATTCGGTCGGTGTAGCTGTTACCAAGTATCTTCAAATTGAGGTCTGTGAAGAACGGGATGAGTGGTTGATTGAACACCAGATTGGCAAATGGATTCCCCATGACGAGCGTAATCTTTTGCTTAAGATTGCCTTGCAAATTGCGCCTGACTTGCAACCGAGACGCTTGAAAATGACCAGTGATGTTCCCTTGGCGCGTGGTTTGGGTTCTTCTAGCTCGGTTATCGTTGCTGGGATTGAACTGGCTAACCAATTAGGTAAACTAAATTTGTCTGACCATGAAAAATTGCAACTGGCGACCAAGATTGAAGGGCATCCTGACAATGTGGCTCCAGCTATCTATGGAAATCTTGTTGTTGCGAGTTCCGTTGAAGGGCACGTTTCAGCGATTGTGGCAGACTTCCCCGAGTGTGATTTTCTAGCTTATATTCCCAACTATGAATTACGCACTCGCGATAGCCGTGGTGTCTTGCCTAAAAAATTGTCCTACAAGGAAGCTGTTGCGGCTAGTTCTATCGCCAATGTGGCCGTTGCAGCCTTGTTAGCAGGAGATATGGTGACAGCTGGACAAGCAATCGAGGGGGACCTCTTCCACGAGCGTTATCGTCAGAACCTAGTGAGAGAATTTGCGAAGATTAAGCAAGTAGCCAAAGAGAATGGTGCCTATGCAACCTATCTCTCTGGTGCCGGACCGACAGTGATGGTCTTGGCCTCTCATGACAAGATGCCGGCGATTAAGGCAGAATTGCAAAAGCAGTCTTTCAAAGGCAAACTGCATGACTTGAAAGTTGATACCCAAGGTGTCCGTGTCGAAACAAAGTAAAGAAATAGAAGATAGGATGGGGAAACTCTTGATTAGAGGGCTTCCTATCCTTTTTTTGAAAAGAAGTTTATACTCAATGAAAATTGAAGAGCAAACTAGGAAGCTAGCCGCAGGCTACTCAAAACAGTGTTTTGAGGTTGTGGATAGAACTGACGAAGTTAGCTCAAAATACTGTTTTGAGGTTGCAGATGTAAGCTGACGGGGTTTGAAGAGTTTTTCGAAGAGTATTAGTTAAAAACTTGATAAAGGAGAAATAAAGATGGCAGAAATTTATCTAGCAGGTGGTTGTTTTTGGGGCTTAGAGGAATATTTTTCACGAATTTCGGGAGTGCTAGCTACCAGTGTCGGCTACGCTAATGGGCAAGTCGAAACGACCAATTACCAGCTGCTCAAGGAAACAGACCATGCAGAAACGGTTCAAGTGATTTATGATGAGAAAGCAGTGTCACTTAGAGAAATTTTACTCTATTATTTCCGAGTCATCGATCCCTTATCTATCAACCAGCAAGGGAATGACCGTGGTCGTCAATATCGAACTGGGATCTATTACCAAGATGAAACAGACTTGCCAGCTATCTACACAGTGGTGCAGGAGCAGGAGCGTATGCTGGGTCGAAAAATTGCAGTAGAGGTGGAGAAACTTCGTCACTACATTTTAGCAGAAGACTACCATCAAGACTATCTCAAGAAAAATCCTTCTGGTTACTGTCATATCGATGTGACGGATGCTGAGAAGCCATTGATTGACGCCTCTAACTATGAAAAGCCTAGTCAAGAGGTGTTAAAGGAAAGCTTAACTGAAGGGTCTTATCGTGTTACGCAAGAAGCTGCTACAGAGGCTCCATTTAGTAATGCTTATGACCAAACTTTTGAAGAGGGGATTTATGTAGACATCACGACAGGGGAGCCACTCTTTTTTGCTAAGGATAAGTTTGCTTCAGGTTGTGGTTGGCCAAGTTTTAGTCGTCCGATTTCTAAGGAATTGATTCGCTATTACAAAGATCTGAGTCATGGAATGGAGCGAATCGAGGTTCGTTCTCGGTCAGGAAATGCTCACTTGGGTCATGTCTTTACAGATGGACCTCAGGAATTAGGTGGCCTGCGTTACTGTATTAATTCTGCCTCCTTGCGCTTTGTAGCCAAGGATGAGATGGAAAAAGCAGGATATGGCTATCTATTACCTTACTTAAACAAATAAAACTGAGAGGGTGGGGCTTCCCACTTTCTTCATTTCTAGAATATGAATAGAAGGGATTTATGAAACACTTACTATCTTACTTCAAATCCTATATCAAAGAATCAATTTTGGCTCCACTGTTCAAGCTGCTAGAAGCTGTTTTTGAGCTCTTGGTTCCCATGGTGATTGCTGGGATTGTTGACCAATCCTTGCCTCAGAGAGATCAAGGGCATCTATGGATGCAGATTGGCCTGCTCCTTATCTTTGCAGTGATTGGCGTTTTAGTAGCCTTGATTGCTCAATTTTATTCAGCAAAGGCAGCGGTAGGTTTTGCCAAGGAATTGACAAACGACCTCTATCGTCATATTCTTTCTTTGCCTAAGGACAGCAGAGACCGTTTGACAACTTCTAGCTTGGTGACCCGCTTGACTTCTGATACCTACCAGATACAGACTGGGATCAATCAATTCCTGCGCCTCTTTTTGCGAGCGCCTATTATTGTTTTTGGGGCTATCTTTATGGCCTATCGCATCTCAGCTGAGCTGACTTTTTGGTTTTTGGTCATGGTTGGTTTTTTGACAATCGTCATTGTCGGTCTCTCTCGACTGGTCAATCCTCTCTACAGTAGTCTCAGAACGAAAACGGACCAACTGGTTCAGGAAACGCGTCAGCAATTACAAGGCATGCGAGTTATTCGTGCCTTTGGGCAAGAAAAACGAGAATTACAGATTTTTCAAACCCTTAACCAAGTTTATGCTAGATTGCAAGAAAAGACGGGTTTCTGGTCTAGTTTGTTAACACCTCTGACTTATCTGATTGTCAATGGAACCCTTCTCGTCATCATCGGGCAGGGCTATATTTCAATTCAAGGAGGTTTACTCAGTCAAGGTGCCCTCATTGCCCTCATCAACTATCTCTTGCAGATTTTGGTGGAATTGGTTAAGCTCGCCATGCTGATCAATTCCCTCAACCAATCCTATATCTCAGCCAAGCGAATCGAGGAAGTCTTTGACGAGGCTCCAGAGGATATCCATTCAGAGTTAGAACAAAAGCAAGCTACCAGTGATCGGGTTTTGCAAGTCAAGGAATTAACCTTTACCTATCCTGATGCGGCCCAGCCTTCTCTGAGAGACATTTCCTTTGATATGAAGCAAGGGCAGCTCCTTGGTATCATCGGGGGAACTGGTTCAGGTAAATCAAGCTTGGTGCAAGTCTTACTTGGACTTTATCCGGCAGACAAGGGGAGCATTGCCCTTTATCGAGATGGATGTAGTCCTCGTAATCTTGAGCAGTGGCGGTCTTGGATTGCCTATGTTCCCCAAAAGGTCGAACTCTTTAAGGGAACCATTCGTTCCAACTTGACTTTGGGTTTCAATCGAGAAGTATCTGACCAAGAACTCTGGCAGGCCTTGGAAATTGCGCAAGCTAAGGATTTTGTCAGTGAAAAGGAAGGACTTTTGGATGCCACTGTTGAGGCAGGAGGGCGAAATTTCTCAGGCGGACAAAAACAAAGGCTGTCTATCGCACGAGCAGTCTTGCGCCAAGCTCCATTTCTCATCCTAGATGATGCGACCTCGGCACTGGACACCATCACTGAGTCCAAGCTCTTGAAAGCCATTCGAGAAAATCTGCCAAATACGAGCTTAATCTTGATTTCTCAACGGACTTCGACACTCCAGATGGCAGACCAGATTCTCC
>CAUUXT010000096.1:0-5007 GCA_963549015.1 uncultured Streptococcus sp. | reverse complement strand
ACCGTCTTTAAATTAAACGTTGCTTCTGTTCTGGTTCCAATACTACCTCCGTAGTTTTCCCAAATAAGTTGTGGTTGATTATCAATCAAGTACTGCGCTGAGTTACTTATCGTTGAAGTATCTGCTGGTGAGGATGTATCATACGTTAAGAAAAAGCTCTTTATTCCCATATTAGTCGGCATGAGCAACTCAAATCCTCGTTTCCCGTTGACAAAGGTCAACAAAGCTTTTTTATCTGAGTTAGCCTTGTATACCTCCGGATCGGTTGTGATTTCGTATTCATCACCTAAATGTTTAAGAGCAGATGAATTCGTATTCGTCGTTTCGAATTCCGCTTCATGCATGTAGAAAGTACCTTCCACATAGTTAGCAAAGGCTCCCTTTGAAACGTCATCTGTAATCTTCACCACATGTCCAGTCATATCTTTCTTAGCGCGATTAATCTTCATCTGAAAATGTGCTCTCGCCTTATTGGTATCGTTATAACCGTACTTTGTAATGGTTTCTCCTATCACGTCAGTCTGTTGATATTTATTTACTTTATACGTGATGGTCTGTTTTTTACCATCTGGCAAAACATAAGTAACCGTTTTCCCCTCTTTTTGGAGTGTTTCAGTTGCTTCTGCAACAAAGTCCCCACGGATATTCTGCTTGTCCTTCACCTTTTCGTTGAAAGTAAATACCAGCTGATGGTTAGCATTATCCACCTGGACAGTCCCCATTTTGGTATTTGATGTCGAATCAATTAAATCCAGACTACCATCCGTCAAACTCAAGTTATTTGGAGCTTTTACGATAAAGTAATCACCATTCTTGATTTCATTAACTGCCACATTGGGAAATGAGAATTTACCCGAATATTTCAATTTCATCGAAGTATCATTTGAACCATGAATTCCTTCAGTCTCGCTTCCTGTAGATGCTATAGTAATCTTCAAGTCATCTATTTTGACTTTACTCGTGATATCAGTTGCCGCATGTGCTTCACCCGCCGGGAAAAGCATCATCAAGAATAAAAGAGGGAATACCAGAAAACCGAGATATTTTTTTATCTTATCCATTATGACCAACCTTTCTATTTGTATATCGATAAAAAATTAAGTATTCAATTCTACGTACACAACACCTCCACAATATAGTGACGTATCCATAATAACACCATGCTCTATTCTTGATAAAATTATATTCACTTACAGCACATGATATAATATACCTTATCAAGTTTATTATAACATATATATTTTAATTGATTTATTTCATTACTAAAGAATTTATTTACGAAATGTCAACTTTAAAGAATCCATTCCTTTAATATTTCCACTCCCTTTCAATAAATAATGTCCCTTTATTCATAAAACTAAATATAACCAATTTATTAATCTATATGCTGTTATAAGATTTAATATATTGGAAATATATTAAATCAAAAGTTTAGAACATAACAAAAAGTGAACTAAACAGAATTCTGATTATCCCAGAATAGTTTGGTTCACTTTTTATCTAATCTATTAGATTTTCAAAATTCATAATGAAGAGTTTTTAAAATATAAATCTATTTTGTCCCCATCTCTTCATATCGTAGAAATTCTAATCCTCTTTTTTGCCTTTAGTGGCCACTAGACCTGCACTCAAACCAAGAAGAGCTAGGCCTGCTGCTAGGGCTGCTTGACTTTCTGCACTTCCTGTATTTGGTAACTGCTCTTTTTGAACCTGACTAGTTGCACTTGAAGTGTTTTGTTTTGTATCTGCTTTTTCTGATACTTGTGGTTTTGTAGACTCTTGCGGTACTGGTTTAGTCGTTTCACCAGCCATACCTACTTCTACGATGCGATCCTGAGCCACGACTTTATCATAGCTTTCTTTTTCAGTTCGCTTGCCATTTTCAACTTCGATCAAGTGAACACGAATACCTTTTTGTCCTTCTTGGAGAACACGGGTTTGACCTGCTGGAAGCTTATCGTTCTTTTGTTTCTGAACCTTGAAATCAATTGTTTCTTCTTCGATTACAAGTTCTGGTCTGTTAAGAACAAGGTTCTTCACTTCATCCTCTGGAAGGGAGGTTCCTTGCTTCGTTCCTACTTCTACGATGCGATCCTGAGCTATAACTTTATCATAGCTTTCTTTTTCAGTCCGCTTACCATTTTCAACCTCGATCAAGTGAATGCGAATACCCTTTTGACCTTCTTGGAGGATACGAGTTTCACCTAGATACAACTTATCAGACTTACGTTCCTGAACCTTGAAGTCAATTGTTTCTTCTTCGATTACAAGTCCTGGTCTGTTAAGGACTAGGTTCTTCACTTCATCTTCTGGAAGGGAGGTTCCTGGTTTAGTTCCGACCAAGACGATGCGGTCTGTCGGAGCCTCTACCACTTCACGGAGTTTTTCTTCCTTACTTCCACTAGGATTAACCGCTGTGAAGATCCGTTCCTTACCAACTTTTCCTTCTTGTTCTACACGAGTTTCACCTAGATACAGGGTTGAATCCTTTTTCTCAACTGTCTTATAGGCCAAATCTTTTTCAACAAATTCGAGTTTTGGAAGACCTTCTTGTACAGCAGCAACAGTCTTCTCAGAAACTGGTTTTTCCTTGGTCAACTGGATACGGTATTCCTTGACTTGTTTTCCACTTTCTGAAACAAGGCGAACAAGTACTGGAAGGCTATCATCTCCGCTATCTACAACTGTTGAAGCTACTTGATTACTTTCTTCGACTGAGACTTTTGGACGTTGACCTTTATAAGTGATTTGATAGTCTTGACGATCTTCAGCGAAGTCAGAAAGTTCTTTTCCATCTACAAGAATCTTCGATTGCGTACTTTCTTGAGGCAATTCACTCGGTGCAAGGAAGGTCATCTCAATCATCGCAACACCGTTCTTGTCTGCTTTGCGCTCCATGCGCCATCTCATGGCTTTGGCTTTGACAGCTTTAAATGTTACGTTGATTTCATCACCAGCTGCGATGTCTTTATCCGCACGATAAGGCACAGCTTCCCAATTTTCTGGATTGTTGAATGGATGGGCTGCATCATAGGCTTGGTAGTTAGAATAGTAGGTAGGAACTTCAAATTCTGGGCCAATATAGCGTTCCAAAACGAGTTTAGATGGTGCATCCGTACCACTATCTGCAAAGAAATGAAGTTTGGCTTGCGCAACAGTTCGTTCTACAATCTTACCATTTTCACGGAAGATTACACCTGCTGATACTTCTGGATTAGAAGATGGTGTTGGAGACCAGTTTGTCCAACGACGATTTTCTGAATGATCTCCATCATTGATATAGTCTACACGGTCATGTGAACTTGGATCAATATCATTAGTTGCGGAAGCAAAGGCCTGGTTACTGTTTTCATCATACTCTGGGTTATTTGAAAGAGCTTCACCAAGTTTGTCTGTCACTCGTACGGTGAACTCAGCAACAAGATCACTACCAAGGACACGACCTCGAACAGTAAATTGACCTGCTTTTGTCAGATTTTCTGCTGGAACTTCTTCCCATTCAACTGCCAAGTCTTTTGTTTCGTAACCGTCTTTACCTGTGAAGTAAACAGGAACCTTAGTTGGCAATTCAAGCGGTTGCCCTACTTGTAGCAAGCGAGCTTGTTTGACCGCGGCAACTGGTTTACGAGAAAGCAAATCTTTATTGCTTGTAAAGTGTAGACGGTATTCTCCTAGGATGTCGCCATTTTCAGCTTTCGCGATAACACGAACTGGCTCACCTTCACGAACACTTGGAACGACGGTAGCGAGACCATTGTTGCTAACACTTGCTGTTACTGCAGGAACTTTTCCATCTACAGACTCAAGATAGTAGTCAGTCAAATCAGGGTTAAAGTTTGCTAAGTCTTTACCGTCAACTTGGATTCTTGTTTGTCCTTGTTTAGCTGCCGCAACTTGTTTCGCAAAGATTTGTACTTCTGTGATAGAAGTTCCTTTCTTGCTATCAAGTCGAACCATACGAATGCGAACCGCATAGGTCTCAACCTTATCAAAGCTAAAGTGATTCATTTCTCCAGCCTTGAGTTGAGCAGGAGCTTTTAGATTTGTAACAGGTTTCCAGTTAGCTGGATCGTTAAAGGCATGTTCTTCATTGGCTACAAAGCTAGGGTTTTTAGGCGCAGTTGGAACAGTATTACCGACATAATACTCGATCACATAAGACTTCGGTACACCGACTCCGTGGTCTTCGTGGAATCCGACACTAAGATTATCAATTGAACGTTTGCTCAAGATACCTGAATCTCCAAACAGAACACCAACTGAAGCTTCTGGGTTAGTACGATTCCAGTTTGTCCAACGGTTGGCTGGCCGGTCATTAAAGGAAATCAATTTATCGTTAACATTTGAAACCGGGTCGGTTGGATTTGAGTCTGAAGCAAAGGCCAGTGGCAATTCTGAACCTGTCCATTGGTCAGAAATGTTTGCACCTTGCTCAGTCTGAGCAGATACGCGAACATGAAGTTTAGTTGTTAATTGCGTACCTTCTAGGTGACCAGTGACTGTAAAGACACCTTCCTTAGCGTACTGGTCTGGTTGAATCACGTCCCATGTAACCTTGGCAGATGAAACGTGACCATTTGAATCGTAGGTACGAACACTTTCTGGTAATTGTGGTGCTTCTGCGATTGGGGTTGTCACACTAACTTCTTCAACTGAAACGATGCCTTCTACAGATACTTTAGCACGCGCTTCAAGATCCAGACCTTCAACTTTACCTATAACTTCAAAGGTTTGATAGTGATCGAGTTTTTCTTTTGGAATGGCTTGCCAAGTGACTTTGTGGGCTTTAGGGAAACCTTTGTCATACTCAACTGTTACTGTTACTGGAAGACTTGGTTCCTGATGCAAATCTGTGACTACATTTACAGGGCGGATAGATTGCGCAATCTTCTTCTCAGTATTGGCCTGAATCGTGAGATCGATTTGACCTGTAGCCCCCTCATATTCTGCTTTGAGAGTGACTGTTCCTGGCTTATGTAACTCAAGCATTCCTTTACGAACTGCGAC
>CAUUXT010000095.1:0-5013 GCA_963549015.1 uncultured Streptococcus sp. | reverse complement strand
TAAAGTACCTGTTGATAAGTCTGAGAGAAGATTTGATGTTGCAGTTTATTCCCTAGAAAAACATAAGGTTTGGCTGATTGAAACGAATTACTATGGCGGAGGAGGAAGTAAATTAAAAGCGGTTGCTGGAGAATTTACTGAATTAAGTCAATTTGTTATTACCTCAGATGACGATGTTGAATTTGTTTGGGTTACTGATGGTCAAGGATGGAAAACAGCCCACTTACCACTAGCAGAAGCATTTAGCCATATTACGAATGTATTTAATTTAGAAATGTTAAGAGAGGGATTTTTAGCTGATTTATTTTTACAATGATTGTTCATTAGCTATATACAAAAAAGAGGCTCACACCTCTTTTTCTTATTTCTTCTTCCTGTTTAATACTGCATTGAGTACAATGGCCAGTAGGCTGGCTACGACAATTCCATTTGAGAAGAACATTTGAAAGGCTGTTGGCATGCTGACAAAGAGATTACTGTTATTTAGACCTACACCAGCGGCGATTGATACAGCTGCGATAAGGAAGTTGTGTTCATTGTTAGTAAAGTCAACGCGGGCTAGGATTTGCATCCCTTGAAGGGAAACAAAACCAAACATGACTAGCATGGCACCACCAAGGACAGGACTTGGAATGATTTGGGCAAGGGCACCAAACTTAGGTAGGAGTCCGAGGAGGACTAGGAAACCAGCTGCATAATAGATTGGCAGACGGGTCTTGATACCAGACAACTTTACCAAGCCAACGTTTTGTGAAAATCCTGTATAAGGGAAGGTGTTAAAGATTCCTCCGAGAAGGACAGCCAAACCTTCTGCGCGGTAACCATTGCGAAGGCGCGTGCTGTCGATTGGGTCATTGGTAATATCAGACAAGGCCAGGTAAACACCAGTGGATTCAACCATAGACACTGTTGCGATGATACACATCATGACAATAGAGGAGATTTCAAAGGTTGGCATTCCAAAGTAGAGTGGAGTTGGGACATGGACAAGCGGTGCTGCAGCCACAGGAGAGAAGTCAACCAAGCCCATGGTAGCAGCAATGGCAGTTCCAACAACCAACCCAATCAAAATGGAGATAGACTTGATAAATCCTTTGGTAAAGATGTTGATTAAGAGGATAATTAGAACAGTGATGGCTGCAAGCAAAAGGCTTTGACCAGTTGGCTCTGGAACATTATTTCCCATATTTCCGATAGCGACTGGAATCAGGGTCAATCCAATCGTGGTAATAACAGATCCTGTTACGATAGATGGGAAGAGATTGGCTACTTTTGAGAAAATACCTGAAATCAGAACTACATAAATCCCAGAAACGATAAGGGCACCAAACATAGCACCGCTACCGTGACTTTGACCAATCATAATCAAAGGAGCGACGGATTGGAAGGCAACTCCGAGAACGACTGGTAGTCCAATCCCAAAGTATTTATTGAGTTGGAGTTGGAGGAAGGTGGCCACCCCACACATGAAGATATCTGTGGAGATTAGGTAGGTCAACTGCTCAGCTGAATAGCCAAGAGCTGTCGCAATCATGATGGGAACCAGGATAGAACCTGAGTACATGGCTAGTAAGTGCTGCAAGCCAAGAACGGCTGCTTGCGAATGTTTTTCTTGTTTTTGCATTAGAGATCTGCCTCCTTAAATACGACCTGACCATTTTCGAAACGATCCAAGCGAGCCAGTGATAGGACTGGATACCCTGCTTTTTCAAGCAAATCACGACCATCTTGGAAAGATTTTTCAATCACGATACCAATCGCTTCAACTTTTGCTCCAGCTTGTTCGATGATTTGGATCAAGCCTTTGGCAGCTTGTCCATTGGCTAGGAAATCATCGATAATCAAGACCTTGTCATCAGGTGAGAGGAATTTCCCAGCGATGGAAACTGTGCTCGTCACCTGCTTGGTAAAGGAGTAAACCTCAGCAGTTAAGATGCCTTCGTTCATGGTGATGTTTTTAGCTTTCTTTGCGAAAATCATGGGAACGTCTAAGGCTTCAGCTGTAAAAACAGCTGGGGCAATCCCTGAAGCTTCAATGGTCACGACCTTGGTAATGCCAGCAGACGCGAATTTTTCCGCAAATACCTTACCAATCTCCCGCATCAAACGATAGTCAACTTGGTGGGTTAAAAAGGAATCTACCTTGAGGATATTGTCACCCAAGATATGCCCATCCTGAAGGATGCGCTCTTCTAATAATTTCATAAGACCTCCTAAAGTCTAAAAGATGCTTCATTTGCTTGTTTAAATGTTTCTATAGTGATTTAGTTTGCTAATAATGTATATGTATAATACTAGTGCGAGCGAAGCGAGTTTTACAAGATATTTCCCGCTGTAGTGGTATCATAGACAATAATCTTGTTATTGTCTATGACGGGATTTTTGAGAGTAAAATAGTTCGGGGAACTATTTTAGCCTAAGCCTAGAAATGAAAGAGCTAGGGGCTCAAAAATTAGGGATGAAATTCCCTGGATTCCTGAAATTATCCACAGGATAATTTCACCTCCCGTCCGTACTAAATAAGGGAAATATTAAAAATATTTAGTTTACACTTAAAGGCGTGCTTTAACAAAAATATTCAAAAAGGACCTACTTAATCCCCCCTAAGTAAGTCCCCAAAATAGGTATGGCCAAAACCATACCTTCAGCTGACATACTCATTGTTAGGTGTTCCGGCACCTTGTAGAAACGTCGTGCCAATTCACGACATAAACAAGTAAAATGATATTCAATTTTAAACAGGCTACTGCCAATGTTTTTATTTTACACCAATTAGCTTTATAAATCAAATATTTTGTTAGTAAATAGATCATAAAAGCGAACGAATAAAAGGCTGCAACACTAGAAAGTATTGTAGCCTTTTATTCTTCTATTCTTCTATTCGCTAAATCTTAAAAAATAACCATCTGGATCCAAAACTGCAAATTCATGGGGATATATAAAGCTATCTCCTACTCGAAATTCTCTTTTTGTCAGCGGACGATGGATAGGATAGTCAGCTTCCAGCAGTTTTTGGTGGAGCTGAGGGACATCTTCAATGCCAAAGGAAATATTGACACCGCGCCCGAAAGGATAGGTTAGTTGGGCTAATTCTTCTGAGCCGCCTTCTTCTAGCATAAGTTGGCAGTCTTCAAGCGAGAGGAAGAGAAATTTCTCCTCTGGACGCTCGTATTCGACAGAAAATCCCAGCAAGTCGCAGTAGAAGTGGCGTGACTTTTCGAGGTCAGATACTACAAATTCAGGAATGACAGCTTGATAGTCCATTAGCTTTCTCCTTAGAGCTCAATTTCCAATACAATCGGCGTATGGTCTTGACGCGCACCGGAGTCAATCATATCAGACTTGGTCACCTTGTCAGCCACGCGGTTGCTTGTCAGCCAGTAGTCGATTCTCCAGCCTGTATTGTTGATTTTAGAAGTCTTGCTGCGTTGTGCCCACCAAGTATAGCGTTCTGGAACATCGCCGTGAATGTGGCGGAAGGTATCCGTAAATCCAGTTGCCAAGAGGTTGGTAAATCCAGCACGCTCCTCGTCGGTAAATCCAGGTGAACGGCGGTTGCTAGCAGGATTTGCAAGGTCGATCTCATTGTGGGCCACATTGTAGTCACCGGTTGCAAGGACTGGTTTTTCTTTGTCTAGTTCAGCCAAGTATTGAGCATATTTGACATCCCAGACCTGACGTTCTTCCAAGCGTTTGAGACCGTCGCCAGCGTTTGGAGTGTAAACTTGGGTAACGAAAAATTCATCAAATTCTAGAGTGATGATACGACCTTCTAAGTCCATGGTAGAAGGGGCACCGATTTCTGGGAAAGTGACAGTAGGTGTAAGTTCTTTCTTATAAAGGAACATGGTTCCAGCATAGCCTTTACGGGCAGGTTCTTGGGAAGAGCGCCACGTATTTTCGTAGCCTGGGAAGAGTTCTTCTAAAATTTCCAAGTGTTTCTTTGTAGGCCCCTTGGCAGAAAGCTTGGTTTCTTGGATAGCGATGATATCAGCATTTTCGGCGACCAAGGTTTGTAGGACTTCTTGGGACAATTTGGCACGAGCTGAGTCACTAGTTAGGGCTGCATTGAGGGAATCAATATTCCATGAGATGAGTTTCATAAAGTTACCTTTTTCATTCAGATTATAGATTTTATTATACCAAAAAAAGGTCTATTTCCCCAACGTATGGCTTGAAAAATCACTCTCTTTCGTTTATAATTAAGAATGATTTTATGAAAGGGAGTGAAAATAAATGAAATTTTACTCATATGACTATGTACTTAGCCAAATCAGTCAGCAAAATGGCATCATGATTGGCTTTGGAATTGTTCTCCTAGCTATCACAGGATTTTTTGCTTTTAAAGCCTATCGAGATAAAAAGGGGACTAAGTTTCGGGAATTGGTCATGATTTTGGCCTTGACCTTGGTGGCCATGCTTTTGGTGACAATCTCAAAATACCAGACCAATCAAGCCTCTAACAACCAATTTCAAACTTCACTTCATTTCATAGAGGTTGTTTCCAAAGACTTGGGGGTGGATAAATCAGAAGTTTACGTTAATACTTCAGCTGCCACTGATGGAGCGCTTGTCAAGGTAGGTCCAAATTTCTACCGCGCCATGAACGGGAGCCAACCAGACAAGTATCTTTTAGAGAAATTAGAATTGAATCAAACAGACGCTATTGAATTGGTGGAGGTAAACAAATGACACTCAACTATATGGAAATTTTAATCAAACTGGCCTTGGGTCTTTTCTCTCTTGTTTTTGTTATTAATGTGACAGGAAAGGGGAATCTAGCACCTAACTCTGCTACAGACCAAATTCAGAACTATGTTCTTGGTGGTATCATCGGTGGGGTAATTTACAATAGTTCAATCAGTATCCTGCAATACGCAGTGATTCTGATGATGTGGACGATTTTGGTTTTGACCCTCAAGTGGCTTAATAACAATGTTCGTTTTGTCAAACGCTTGATTGATGGTAAACCGACTCTGCTCATCAAAAATGGGCAGATTGACCCAGAAGCCT
>CAUUXT010000094.1:0-5052 GCA_963549015.1 uncultured Streptococcus sp. | reverse complement strand
GACTGCTGGCGCAATAGTATCTGGATCTCCGAGGGAAGAAATTCCGACTTCATATCCTTTGTTTTCAAGTGCCCAAGCTAGGACTTCCGTATTGTCAGTAGAGAAGGCATCTCCACGTCCGTCAAGAAGGGCTTGGTAGGCATCGCTATATTGGTCGTATTTTTGGAGTTTTACTTCTGGGTGATTTTTCTCAAAATAAGTTTCAGCAGTCGTTCCCTTTGTAACAATCAAGGTTTTGCCTTCTAATTCTTTAACGTCTTTGATGACTTTATCTTTTGGTGACACGACACCGAGGGAAACTTTCATGTAAGGAAGGGCAAAATCAACTTGCTTCTTTCGTTCGTCAGTAACTGTGAAGTTGGCAAGGGTGATATCCACCTTGTTTGAAATCAAGTATTCAGCGCGGTTGGCAGCATCAACAGAGACGTATTTAACCTTTACTCCCAAGTCTTGGGCTAATTGGTTACCCAATTCGATATCGTATCCTTGGTAGGAACCGTCGTTGTCAACATAACCAAATGGTTTTTTGTCACCAAATACCGCGATTCGAAGCTCACCGCTTTTTTTGATTTCGTCGATAGTGCGGGCCTTGGCGGTTTTTTTTCCTGATGAAGCATCAGAGCTTCCACTTGAGCTACAAGCTGTGACAAAGATAAGCGCAAAGGCTAGGGCAAAAACAGTTAGAATTGGTTTGAGTAGTTTCATAAAAATCTCCTTTATAGATATGAGCCGAACTGGCTAAAGTCAAAGATGTTTAAAAATTCCTGTGCTCGTTTGGTTTGTGGATTAGTGAAGAATTCCTGAGCCGTTCCTTCTTCAGCGATTTTCCCTTGGTCGAGAAAGATTATCCGATCTGCAATAGCTTGGGCAAACTGCATTTCGTGGGTTACCAGAATCATGGTGCGCCCTTCTTGAGCCAAGTCATTGATGAGTTCCAGAACTTCACGCACCATTTCTGGATCCAGTGAAGCCGTCACTTCGTCAAAGAGGATAATTTCTGGATGCATGAGCAGGGCACGGACAATCGCCACTCGTTGTTTCTGTCCACCAGATAATTGGCGAGCAAAACTGTCTTTTTTATCGAGCAAACCCACACGTTCCAGTAGTTGCAAGGCTTCTTCCGTTACTTCCTTCTTGTCTCTTCCCTGAGCCTTGATAGGACCAAGGACGAGGTTTTGTAGAACATCCAAATGGGGAAAGAGTTCATAACTTTGAAAGACCATGCCAATCTTTTGGCGAACTAGGTGAAAATCTTTTTTATTTGCAACGATAGACTGACCATCCAGCAGGATATCTCCACCTTGAATACTTTCTAAGCCATTAAGGCAACGAAGGAGGGTACTTTTCCCACAACCAGATGGACCCAGAATAACCACAACTTCCCCTTTTTTGATATCTAGAGAAAGTCCTTGGAGGATGGGATTGTCTCCAAAGGATTTTTTGAGTTCCTTGATTTCTAAGATAGTTTCAGACATTTAATTCCTCCAATGTTTTTCCAGGTGAGTGGATAGTTTGGAAATAGGAAAACAGACTGCGAAATACAGGACCAGAATGGTTCCATAAATCCAAAAGGAAGCGGTTGGGATGGTCAGGCGATTGCTATCGATGATTTGTTGTCCAACCTTGGTCACTTCAACAACCCCAATCAAGACAACCAAGGAAGTGGTTTTGATCATCCGAGTAACAAGATTGATGGCTTGTGGCAGCAATCTTCTCAAAACCTGTGGGATGATGATATGATAGTAAAGTTGAACATTGGTCAAGCCGAGCGCCTGTCCACTTTCAAACTGATGCTTAGGAAGGGAAGTGATAGCTCCACGGACCAAGTCCCCCATTTCAGCTGTTCCCCAGAGGGTGAAAACAATAATAGCTGAAGTCTCACCTGAGATATTGATATTAAAGTTTCGAGCCAAGCCAAAGTAAACGATGAAGAGCAACACCAGCTGGGGCATGATACGGATGAATTCCAGATACAATCGTGTCAAGAAGCGTACGACTCTAGAATGGGAGGTCATGACAATTCCCATGACTGTTCCGAACATCATGGATAAGAGGACAGACAGGATGGATATCCCAATCGTGACACCCAATCCCTGTAAGATTCTCAGGAGATTATTTCCCTGAAAGAGTACTTGAATTCCCGAATCCTGCATGGCGGAGCCTCCTTTCTATCCAGCTAAAGACCAGTGAGATGGGGAGAAGCATCATCAGATAAGCAACTACCAACATAGCTAGCGCAATGTCTGTCTCATAGTAGAGCCCAATCAAGTCCTTGGCGACGTACATGAGGTCGGCCAAAGCCACTGCTGAGAAAACAGAGGTTTCCTTGATGAGGAAAATGACATTGGCACTAAAAGACGGTAGGGCCACCGCTGTTGCTTGCGGCAGAACCACGTAGCGAAAAACTTGAAACGGTGTAAGCCCAATGGCTAAACCAATCTCATGCTGAGTTTGACTGACTGCTTCCAGTCCGCTTCTGAAAGATTCAGCCATATAGGAGCCTCCTAAAAAAACCAGTCCTAAAGTGGCACAGACTTCTGAAGATAGGACAATCCCAATTCGGGGAAGACCGAAGTAGAGAAAGAAGAGTTGAATCAAAAGGGGCGTATTACGCGATAATTCAATGTAGGCTGTCGCTACTTGCGCAAAAACAGGAATTCGATAATGTCGGATGATACTAACGATTAAACCGAGCAGAAAGGATCCCAAAATTCCCCAAACTGCAATATGCAAGGTTAGAAGGAATGCCTTTTGATATAGTGGTAGATATTGTTCAACAATGGACCAATCCAAAAATAAAACCTCCCATCTAGAAATAATACAGTTATTGTAGCACTTAAAATCTCCTTTGGATAATATCTATTTTTTATTGCCGTTATAGGGATTTTTTATCATAGCCATAATCTTTCTGAAATTTCCAAACAAAATATTTGAAAAGTGTTGAAAAAAGCGTTAAAATATTTCTGTAATATACAAAGTAAACGCTTACTTATCAAGGAGGACATTTTATGTCATACAAAACAAGCAATGCAGAAGGACCTGTAGATTTCATCAATACCTATGATTTGGAGCCAATGGCGCAACAAGTTATTCCTAAAGCAGCATTTGGCTATATCGCTAGTGGGGCGGAAGATACTTTCACTTTGCGGGAGAATATCCGCGCCTTTAACCACAAGCTCATCGTTCCTCATACGCTTTGTGATGTTGAAAATCCAAGTACAGAGATTGAATTTGCAGGTGAAAAATTATCTTCACCAATTATTATGGCGCCTGTTGCGGCTCATAAATTAGCAAATGAACAGGGTGAAGTGGCGACTGCGCGTGGTGTGCATGAGTTCGGTTCCCTCTATACAACCAGCTCTTACTCTACTGTAGACCTCCCAGAAATTACGGAAGCCCTTCAAGGGACACCTCACTGGTTCCAATTTTACTTTAGTAAGGATGACGGGATCAACCGCCACATCATGGACCGTGTGAAGGCTGAAGGCTACAAAGCGATTGTCTTGACGGCGGACGCTACTGTAGGGGGCAATCGTGAGGTCGACAAGCGTAATGGATTCGTCTTCCCAGTTGGCATGCCCATTGTTGAAGAATACCTTCCAGAAGGAGCTGGTAAATCAATGGACTTTGTTTACAAATCAGCTAAACAACGACTATCTCCACGAGATGTAGAATTTATCGCTGAATACTCAGGATTACCAGTTTACGTTAAAGGACCACAATGCCGCGAGGACGTTGAACGTTCGCTTGCTGCAGGAGCTTCTGGTATTTGGGTAACCAACCACGGTGGTCGCCAAATCGACGGTGGACCAGCATCCTTTGACTCGCTTCAAGAAGTGGCTGAAGCAGTTGATAAACGAGTACCAATTGTCTTTGACTCTGGTGTTCGTCGCGGTCAGCACGTCTTTAAAGCCTTGGCTTCAGGAGCAGACTTGGTAGCCATTGGCCGCCCTGTAATCTATGGTTTGGCTCTCGGTGGTAGTGTTGGTGTGCGTCAAGTCTTTGAACACTTGAATGCAGAATTGAAGACAGTCATGCAGTTGTCTGGAACTCAGACTATTGAGGATGTCAAACACTTCAAACTCCGTCACAACCCATACAACCCAACCTTCCCAGTTGACCCACGTGACTTAAAATTGTATTGATAAAGTAGAAAGCCTCCACCTTATGTGGAGGTTTTTGATGTTTTGGAATGTGTTTAACATTTCTAGTGCTATATAAAAATCAATTTTCATAGTTGACAAATGTAGATTTTTGAGGTATACTGATAATTGTAATCGACAAATGTAGATTTAGGAGGAATAACAATGCAGATTTCAGATGCAGAATGGCAGGTCATGAAGATTATCTGGATGCAGGGCGAGCAGACCAGTAGCGATTTGATCAGGGTTCTGGCGGAACGGTTTGACTGGTCCAAGTCAACCATTCAAACTCTTTTGGCTCGTTTGGTTGAGAAAGAGTGTCTGACAAGGAAAAAAGTGGGCAAGTCCTTTGTTTATTCGGTGCTTTTAACTCTAGACCAAAGCCGAGACTTGCTTGTCCAAGATATCAAGGACAAGGTTTGTTCTCGTAGGATTAAGAACTTGTTGGCTGATTTGATTGCTGAATGTGATTTTACTCAGGCTGACTTGGAAGACTTAGAAGCTGTGATTTCTGAGAAGAAATCAAGCGCTGTAACAGAAGTAAAATGTAATTGTATGTAAAGGAGACGTCATGTTAAATAGTATTGTAACCATTATTTGTATTGCCCTTATCGCGTTTATCTTGATTTGGTTTTTCAAAAAGCCTGAAAAATCTGGACAAAAGGCTCAGCAAAAAAAGGGCTACCAAGAGATTCGAGTGGAAGTCAAAGGGGGATATACGCCTGAGTTGATTATTCTTAAGAAATCAGTGCCAGCCCGTATTGTCTTTGACCGTAAGGACCCTTCACCCTGCCTAGATCAGATTGTTTTCCCAGATTTTGGAGTGCATGCGGACTTGCCTATGGGTGAAGAGTATGTAGTGGAAATCACACCTGAACAGGCTGGAGAGTTTGGCTTTGCATGTGGCATG
>CAUUXT010000093.1:0-5062 GCA_963549015.1 uncultured Streptococcus sp. | reverse complement strand
GAAGTCTTGTGACTTGCGGTATTTGAGATGAGCCACCATGATCAAGATATAAATCGCGATGTAAACACCTGATGAAGACGCCGTAATCAAAGCAAAGGCATCGGAAACACCTGGCAAAACATTGATAAAGGCAGCCAGAGCAATTAAGATTGCTGAAGCAATAATAGCATTTTGTGGAACATTATGGCGAGAGAGAGTATCTGCCTTGATCGCTTTTAGGAAGCGATTGGGTGAATCATGAGCAATCTGGTAGAGGTGTCGCCCTGTTGAATAGAGGGTTGAATTAAGAGCAGATGCTGCCGACGTCAAAACAACGAAGTTAATCAGAGCTGCCGCCCACTTGATACCTGCCAGCTCAAAAACCGTTACAAATGGTGAATCTGAAGAAGCAAGTTCTCTCCAGGGAATAATAGACATAATGGCCAATAGAGCACCGCCATAGAAGAAGACAATTCGGAGAGGAATTTCTTTAACTGCTTTTGGCAAAACCTGACGAGGATTCTTCGTTTCAGAGGTTGTCACTCCGATAAATTCAATCATCAGATAGGCAAAAAATACCATTTGAAAGGCCATGACAAAGTTCATGACTCCATTTGGGAAAAGAGAGAATTGATTGCTGATATTTGCCAGACTTGCAGCACCATATGGTGTTTCAAATCCTGTCAAGACCATAAAAACCCCTGTTGCAATCATAGCTAAAATAGCCACAATCTTAACCATAGCAAACCAAAACTCGACTTCTCCAAAGAGCTTAACCGCAATCAGATTGACCAAAGCCAAAATCGTTAAAAAAACAATCTGAATCAACCAACTAGGCCAAGAAGGAAACCAAAACTGAACATAATGCGAAATCGCAGTGATTTCTGCCATACCGATAAAGACAACAGACAACCAATAAGACCAAACAGAGAAATACCCCCAGCCCTTTCCCAAATGACGGGTGATAAAGTTGATAAAAGTATGTTGTTCTGGATCCTGATATAGCATCTCTCCAACAGCCCTCATCATCAAAAACATAAAGGCTCCTGTAATCATGTAAATCAGGATGATAGAAGGTCCAGTAAGGCTGATAGAACGACCAGCACCTAGGAAAAGTCCTGTTCCGATTGTCCCCGCAATGGCCATCACCTGAACATGGCGATTGGTTAAACCACGCTCCATTTTATTTTTTTTCTTATTTGAACTCATATAGTCTCCTATTTATTCAAAAAATCAAAAAGGAGTTGAGCAAGTCAAGACCTCCACTACTCCGTTTTCATTCTATTTAGGCTGTTTTTTCAACCTTTAAAATTTTGACATCGTAACTACCAACAGGTGTCTCAATCGTAACAATATCGCCTGTTTTTTTGCCGATCAAAGCTTGTCCAATCGGACTTTCATTTGATACCTTCCCAGCGAAAGCATCCGCACCTGCAGAACCGACGATGATGTAGACTTCTTCTTCCTCTTCACCGATTTCTTGGATGGTTACGGTCTTACCGATAGCTACCTCATCTTGGGCAACTGCATCGCTATTAACAATTTCAGCATAGCGAATTTTGGTTTCTAGACTTGAAATTTGTCCTTCAACAAAAGCTTGTTCATCCTTAGCTGCTTCGTACTCGCTATTTTCTGAAAGATCCCCGTACGAACGAGCAATTTTGATACGCTCTACTACTTCAGGGCGACGAACGAGTTTCAATTCTTCTAATTCTTTTTCTAACTTTTTCTTTTCTTCAAGGGTCATTGGGTAAGTTTTTTCTGCCATTTTTTCAACTTTCTTTTCTATTACTTTTTTAAAACAAAATTATGTGGAAAACCACATAATTTTAGTTTGAACTACTTGATTGTGTTAATTTACTATTGATATGTTCTGCAACGTTTTGGTCATGCTCTTCTTTTGTCGTTGCAAAGTACACTTTACCGTCTTCAACATTAGCTACAAAGTACAAGTACTCACTCTTTGTCTGATTTACACTTGCTTCAATCGCATCGAGGCTTGGACTATCAACTGGTCCGGGCATGAGGCCAAGATGTGTATAAACATTATAAGGTGAATCAATCGTAGTATCAATTGCAGTATCATCAGCCAAGCTAATCTTTTGGCCAAGTTTTCCTTCAGCATACAAGATAGCAATGTTGCTTTGAAGTGGCATACCAAGATTCAAGCGGTTATAGAAGACTCCCGCAATCAATTTACGATCTTCGGTCTTAGCCCCTTCTTTTTCGACAAGAGAAGCAATACTAAGCAATTCATTAACTGTCAGATTCTTTTCTTTGATCGTAGTGTAATACGGTGACATGGCCTTGTCCATAGCTGCTAACATATCATCAATCAAGCTTTCAACTGTGGTGCTGTCTTTGATAGTGTAGGTTGCTGGGAAAAGATAACCTTCAAGGCGATAACGAACGCCACTGTCTTTTGTTGGAAGACTTCCAAGAAGGTTTGGATACTTGGCTACTAGTTGGGAGATGAAGGTTTCATCTTGAGCTTTTGCCATGAAAGCATCCGCTGTAAGAGGTTCTTTAAAATCACCTTGGAGTTGATCTACTGTCTGAGCAATTTGCTCTAAGGTATAACCTTCCGGAATAGTTAAGTTTGCAAGCACTGGTTCTTGAGGTTCAGGAGTTCCACCTTTTTGCAATTCTTGAATCAAGTCATCCGTACTCATGCTCTTCTTCAAATTGTAATAACCTGACTTCAAGTCTGAACCCTTATACTTAGCATAAATACTAAAGATAAGTCCATGTTTGACCAAACCAGATTTTTCCAAAGTGCTCCCAATTTGTTGCACATTTGATCCTTCTGGAATTTGAACTGTCATATACTCCTTAGAGCTCGCATCAACAGGTTTCAAAGAGTCTTGAACATAACCGTACCCAAAGTATCCACCAGCAGCCACAAGCACCAAGAGAACTAAAAAGGTTACTAGGAAACCTTTGGTTTTTGATTTTTTCTTTTTCTTGGTTGGTTTTTTACCTTTACGGCGACGGTTACGACGTGATTCCTCCGTTAATCTGTCTGAGGATCCAGTTGAAGCTAGCGCTTCAGCTTTATTCTCAGAAGAAGCAACTGATGTATTGGCCTCTTCTGTCTTATAAGTCACATCTATCTTGGTCGGAGTATCGTTAAATTCTTTTTCTTCAGGTTCAAGTTCAACTGGTTCCACCTTAGGTTGAACGGACTCCACTACAGGTTCTTCAGCTGGATGAATCGGTTCTACTAGAGGTTCTTCAGATTCTACAACTTCAATCTTGTCAATGATAGGTTGTCTAATCTCTTTCTCTACTTTTTCATCCGTTTTATCAGCTTCAGCACTCGAAAGTGGAGGAACACTCGGCGCATTCTTTAGAATTTTATCGACAACAGATAGGGAATCAGCCATCAACTCTTCTGTTGAAGTATCAGATTCAGGATTTGCAGGAGTTACTGAACTAGCTTGAGATGATGAAGCTGTCAGATTTGGAATGTCTACTTCTTTCTCTTTTCTATCTTGTTCTTTTACTCTCTCTAAATCACGTAGAATCTGCTCTTTAAAGCTTAATTTTTCTTCTTCTCTTGATTTTTCAGTCAAAAGCATTACCTCCTTGTTGACAATCCATAATATTATATCTTAAAAGTTACAGAAAAGCAACAAAACATCCCTTTCTATAGCTATGATTCTCATTTTTTAAGGTTGCCAAACCATATCATACCAACTTTCACCCGCAAAGCTTGACTGGGATATTCCCTCGTTAACAAAGCCATTTTTTTCATAATAAGGGATGAGATAGTCATGGCAGGTCAAATTGATACCTTCTCGTTCATGTTCTAAAGCGACTTCTTTCAGAGCCCTTAACAGTCTTTTTCCCACGCCCAAGGCTTGTGCCTCCTTAGCTATGGAGAGACAGGTCACAGAGATATAACCTCCAGGTCGATGGCTATAGTCTTTTATCTCTTCTGTAAAGGACTGATCTTGTAGATGACGATGTGGGACGACTGGACCTTCGATATACCCAAGGATACGTCCCTCCTTTTCGGCTACGAGAAAACTGGTCTGAATTTCACGTAAGTGCGCCTCAAAGACCGCACGAGGAATGGCTTCTTCAAGGGAGAAATTCTCCAGCTCTATCTCTAAAATTTGATCTAAATCCGAAAATCTTGCTTGTCTGATTTTCATACTTCCTCCTGATAAAAAGGATTGGCCCAAATCAGATTCCATCCCGAAAATCTTGCGTATGAAGTTTCTGGCACTTCTTCCTCAACAAAGCCATTCATCTCAAAATAAGAGAGCAAGTCATCAGGACAAGTCAAGCGAAGATACTCATACCCTCCTTCCACTGCCACTTGTTTCAAGCTAGCAAGAAGAAGGGTCCCCAAACCTTGCCCGCAATGGTCAGGATGAATAGCAAATGATCTTATTTCTATCCATGTGGGATGAAGAGACTGAGACTCTCCTAAAACATAGCCCACGAGCTGGTTTTCATCTCTAGCTACAAGAAAGGTATCCGCAATCTTACGGATACTCTCTTCTAAAAACTCGTAGCTTACTATTTCTTCTGAGGATAAACAAGATTCTTCAATTGCTACAATTTCTTCTAAATCCGATAAAGTAGCCCGTCCTATGGTGATTGGAATTTCCATTCTTTTTTCTTATTGGACGTTACTTGTCAAATTAGACAAAAGACGCTCGAATGAGTACTCATAGGTTTGGATATCTCCTGCTCCCATAAAGACATAGACTGCATTATCATGCTCAAGGAGTGGTGATACATTTTCAACTGTGATGACTTGGCTTTTCTTCTTAATTTTATCTGCTAGGTCTTCTACCTTGACGTCACCATGGTCCACCTCACGGGCTGATCCATAGATTTTCGCCAAGTAAACAGCATCTGCCTGGCTCAAAGCTTTAGCAAAGTCGTCCAATAAGGCAATGGTTCTAGTGAAAGTGTGTGGTTGGAAGATTGCAACAATTTCCTTGCTTGGGTATTTCTGACGAGCCGCATCTAAGGTCGCAATGATTTCCGTTGGATGGTGGGCGAAATCATCAATAATAATGGTTCCATTGACAACCTTTTCAGTGAAACGACGCTTGACACCAGC
>CAUUXT010000092.1:0-5071 GCA_963549015.1 uncultured Streptococcus sp. | reverse complement strand
GGATGGGCAACCAACAGACCTCTTCTTCATGATTGCAGCTCCAGAAGGTGCCAATGATACTCATTTGGCAGCCTTGGCAGAATTGTCTCAATACTTGATGAAAGACGGTTTTGCTGACAAACTTCGTCAAGTAACATCTGCAAATCAAGTTATCAAACTTTTTGACCAATCTTCAGAAAAAGCTGAGGAACCTGTTCAAGCACCTGCTAATGACTCTGGTGACTTTATCGTAGCTGTTACAGCTTGTACGACAGGTATTGCCCACACATACATGGCCCAAGAGGCCCTTCAAAAAGTGGCTGCTGAAATGGGTGTTGGGATCAAGGTCGAAACCAACGGTGCCAGCGGTGTTGGGAATCAATTGACTGCAGAGGACATCCGTAAGGCTAAAGCTGTTATCATCGCTGCAGACAAGGCTGTTGAGATGGATCGTTTCGATGGCAAGCCATTGATCAACCGCCCAGTTGCAGACGGTATCCGTAAGACAGAAGAATTGATCAACTTGGCTCTTTCTGGGGATGCTGAAGTTTACCATGCTGCTAATGGAGCAAAAACTGCAACAGCAAGCAACGAAAAACAAAGCCTTGGTGGGGCCTTCTATAAACACTTGATGAGTGGTGTATCTCAAATGTTGCCATTCGTTATTGGTGGTGGTATCATGATTGCCCTTGCTTTCTTGATTGACGGAGCTTTGGGTGTGCCACAAGATAGTCTTGGCAATCTCGGATCTTACCATGAGTTAGCTTCAATGTTCATGAAAATTGGTGGCGCAGCCTTTGGCTTGATGCTTCCAGTCTTTGCAGGATATGTTGCCTACTCTATCGCTGAAAAACCAGGTTTGGTAGCAGGTTTTGTGGCTGGTGCTATTGCCAAAGAAGGTTTTGCCTTTGGTAAAATCCCTTATGCAGCAGGTGGTGAAGCAACTTCAACTCTTGCAGGTGTCTCATCTGGTTTCCTAGGTGCCCTTGTGGGTGGATTTATCGCAGGTGCCTTGGTTCTTGTTATCAAGAAATACGTTAAAGTTCCTCGTTCACTTGAAGGTGCTAAATCAATCCTTCTCTTGCCACTTCTGGGGACAATCTTGACAGGATTTGTTATGTTAGCTGTTAACATCCCGATGGCAGCAATCAACACTGCCATGAATGACTTCCTAGGTGGTCTTGGAGGAGGTTCAGCTGTCCTTCTCGGTATCGTTCTTGGTGGAATGATGGCTGTTGATATGGGTGGACCAGTCAACAAAGCTGCTTATGTCTTTGGTACAGGTACGCTTGCAGCGACTGTTTCCTCAGGTGGTTCTGTAGCCATGGCAGCAGTTATGGCTGGAGGAATGGTTCCACCACTTGCTATCTTTGTCGCAACCCTTCTTTTCAAAGATAAATTTACTAAAGAAGAACGCAACTCTGGTTTGACAAACATCATCATGGGCTTGTCATTTATAACTGAGGGAGCGATTCCGTTTGGTGCAGCTGACCCAGCTCGTGCTATCCCAAGCTTCATCCTTGGTTCTGCAGTAGCAGGAGGACTCGTTGGTCTTGCTGGTATCAAATTGATGGCACCACACGGAGGAATCTTCGTTATCGCTCTAACTTCAAATGCCCTCCTTTACCTTGCCTCTGTCTTGGTTGGTGCAATTGTAAGTGGTGTGGTTTATGGTTACCTACGCAAACCACAAGCAGTGAAATAAGTCAAGTAAATTTAGGGAACTATATATCTGTTTACACCAACCACAAGATGTAGTACTTCAACAATATCGAAAAAGACGATTTCCGTTTGGAAATCGTCTTCTCACTATTTCAATAGTTCATACTCAAATAATTTACTTTCAAGCTCATTTTCGTAGTATTCAGCTAATCTTTTCTTAAGCTCTTTTAGTTTAGTGTTAACTTTTTCATTGTTGAATATCTTTTTATCATTACTATCTTTGTATGATGTGTTTATCTCTAATTCAATTTGATAAGTGCCATAATTGTATTCCGGATTGTATTCTTGAGTATCTTTGACTAGTTCAAGTAATTCATCGAAGACACCTAACAACATTAAGTCCGCTCTATCAAGTTTCCCATATTTTTCTTGTTCGACTAATTCTTTACGGACTAGAGAGTTCTCATCTAAGCACATCTCGTTATTGTAAAATTTCCCATCAGAACCATGGAAGCTTAAACAATGATTTTTTTGAGATATACAAGTCCATAATGTAGATTTTCTGAGAAAATTTATATCCTTTTTATACAAATCCCCTTTGTCAGCAGTTGTATAGTAAATATCTCTTTCATACCAGTTTCTTTGAGGATACTGCTTGGCAACAAACAAAGCTGTCTGCTCTGCATAATTAGTTGTTCTAACTTGACTACCTCGTCCATGATATATAGCAATTCTAGTCATTCGTATATCCTGCGGAGTAGTACCAAAACCACTGGCTTCTATAACCGCTAAAATATTGTCATTATAAACAGGTTTCCCATAGCTTTTCAATGGCACTTCTCTACCATCGTAGCCAGTAGCAATTTTAGATAATACATCTGCTTTTACCTTTTTAGAGTAATATTCTCCTAGCGTTTTGTATACTTTTCTTATAGTGACATGCTTCACATCTTTAAGAATAGCATCCTCAGGTACATCAATGACTGCAGCCCCTTTTCCAGTTCCCCACTTTTTATCATCTTTCCAAATCTCTTTAGCTGGAACAGTTAAACTTTCTGTTATGGTATCAACTTCATTCTTCCATTGTGCGACTAAAACAGAACTTTCTTGTGCTTTAAAATTCCCTCTATTTGCTAAAAATCCATCAACGAAAGTTTTTTTCATTAATCCTACAGACTTCCAATACTTTACTGGTGCAAATAGGATGTAATAATCATGTTCGTTTCTCATAAAATACTTCTCAAACGACCAAACAAATTGATTGAGTAAATCTTTTGCATGACTACTATCCCCAGTAAATTCATCGGACATCAATTTTCTTATATAGCTGTATTTATCTTTAGATTTAATATTTCCTTCTTGAGCACGGGCTAACTCGCTAGAATAAGGTGGATTTTCATAACCAATAATTACAACATCCTTGTCATCTATGATTTCTTGTAATGTATTATGTTTTCCATCTGTTTCCATTGGAATTGACAAGAAATCTTCTGCCAAAGCATCACCACCTGTCACTAAGTTTCCCTTAACAGCTTTTACCATCGAAAGCGGTGGTATGATAGCCCTCACCTTTCCAATATATTTATTATACAAAACAAGCCATTCTTTGATTTCATAAGTATTCAAGACAACATGGCTTAACTCTTCTTCGGTTAAATAATGCTCTAATGCTCCTGTACCAGCACATCTATCCAAAATAACATAGTCCAAATCTTTAGGAAGACTGCTAATAGCTTGACGAACAAGTTTAGTTGCTTCTTTAACATAAGGTAACGGTGTATAAAACGCTCCTAGGTCTTTTCTATTTGCAGGATCATTTAAGGCGTCCATCACGGTTTCAAAATCACTTTCGTCTCCATTCCAAGGCAAGATATAGTTTTCGACTATTGAATTAGATGGTTGTCTTAGCATCTCAAACATTTGAGATTTTGTTGTTGTTTTATCGTGACGATATATGTAGTTCGCCCATCCTAAAATATTTGGAAAATCAATTTCAAATTTTTGATACTCGTTTATTTGGAATAATTCACGCAATTCACGATTTTTAGGGCTTTTTGGTTGAAAAATATCAAATTCAATTACTTTTTCAGGATTAGTAGCATCTTTTAAAGTATTCTGATGTACATTTTTTGATGCACTATTCGTATAATTTTGTAAAATTTCTAAACGATATTTAGTTGCATCATAAACACTAGCACGATTTTTATTAATATCAACTAAAACGATTTTGCTTGGTATAGGAATACCACCTTTAATCCTTAATTTAGACAGATAGTGTATAGCTTGAACAAGTACAGCATTAAGATCAGCAATGCTATTTTTAAATTCAAACAGAGCTCCGTTAATGATACCATCAGTATTTTCAATTAAAATATCTTTTTCATCAAAACCGAAATTTCTCCAGAAAAATACATTGTCAGCTCTTTCATTTCCAGATTGCCAACTTCTATCAATAGCTAGAGGTGTCATTTTACACCTCCAACAATCAACTCATTGAGTTGAGAAACAACAGAAAAGACCTTCTCACAAAAATGTGAAAAAGTCTGTTTTAGGGCTTGACAAAAAATACGCTTGATTACATAATCAGCGTGAGCTGTGAGCTGTGAGCTGTGAGCTGTGATTGCGTTCATACCAATCATTCCTTTACTTTTACTTTTTGATAGTTTTATTATATCAAAATTTCAGAATTTTGCATATCTTCTTTTTCTGATGAACAGTCAGGTAGATCGTAAAAGCTAGCCAAAAGATGTTCTGAAATTGCTTAGGGAGTGAAACCATGGGTAAGAAAATTTTATTTGAATCTCTTATTACTGAACTATCCAAGAAGAATATTGACCTTTTTCGAAATGGCTGTGAAATATGATATAATAGAAGAATGGCAAACAAGAATACAAGTAAAACAAGACGGAGACCGTCTAAAGCAGAACTCGAAAGAAAACAGGCTATCCAGAGGATGTTGATTTCCTTAGGAATTGCCTTATTGTTGATTATTGCAGCTCTCAAGCTTGGTGCTGCGGGTATCACCCTTTATAATCTCATTCGACTGTTAGTCGGAAGTTTAGCTTATGTGGCTATAGGTGGCCTCCTCATCTATCTTTTTCTTTTTAAATGGATACGCAAGCAAGAGGGGCTTCTGTCAGGATTTCTCTGTATCTTCGCTGGCTTGCTCTTGATTTTTGAGGCCTATCTTGTCTGGAAGTTTGGTTTGGAGCAGTCAGTTCTAAAAGGGACCTTGGCTCAAGTTATGACGGATCTGACTGGTATGCGGGTGACTAGCTTCGCTGGTGGAGGTCTGCTAGGTGTTGGACTTTATCTCCCCATAGCCTTTCTTTTCTCCAATATCGGATCGTACTTTATTGGAGTTCTTTTGATTCTAGTTGGGGCACTCTTGGTTAGTCCCTGGTCTATTTATGATGTTGCAGCCTTTATT
>CAUUXT010000091.1:0-5087 GCA_963549015.1 uncultured Streptococcus sp. | reverse complement strand
GGCAAAGCCCGCAGGCGATGCACCGTTCAGGTATAAGTGTGAGTTTCATATTTATATTGTAATAAGAAAGTTTAAAAAATACAAGGAGTAAGGTATGGCAAAGGAACCATGGCAAGAAGATATCTATGAAAATAGTGAGGAAGAATCAAGATCAGAGCGTCGTCGCCGTAAACAAAAAGGAAAAGGCACTGTTGCGAATCGTGTCTTAACAGTTCTAGCTAGCCTCTTCTTTGTGATCGTTGTAGCGATGGTAGTTGTATTGATTTACTTATCAACCGGAGGAAGCAATCGTACTTCATCTTTGAAGGACTTCTATGATACATCGTCTCCTTCTACAAGCTCAAGTTCTAAAGTAGAAGCATCGTCATCTTCAAGTAGCAAGGTAGAAGAAACATCTTCTTCTGAAACAACTCCTTCAGAGAGCAGTTCAGAAGAACACACAGAAGGAGAAGGAACACTCACTGTGCATCCTGGAGAGGGTGAGGCAGCTCTTGCTCAACGTGCAGGGATTTCCATTGCTCAATTAGAAGCCCTAAATCCTTCTCACATGTCATCTGGATCTTGGTTTGCCAACCCAGGTGATGTGATTAAGACAAGATAGGAGTCGGGAATGAAGACAATTCAAATTGCTATTGATGGTCCAGCTTCCAGTGGTAAGAGTACGGTTGCAAAGATTGTCGCTAAAGATTTTGGTTACACTTATCTCGATACTGGTGCTATGTACCGTGCTGCGACTTATATAGCGCTTAAGCACCAGTTGGATGCAGGAAATGTAGAGCAACTTTTGGAATTGCTTGATCAACATCCCATTAGTTTTGGACGTTCAGAAACTGGTGAGCAACTTGTTTTTGTAGGAGATGTTGATATTACGCATCCGATTCGTGAAAATGAAGTGACCAACAAGGTTTCAAGCATTGCTGCCAGTCCTGAGGTGCGTGAGAAACTGGTTTCTCTTCAGCAAGAGATTGCCCAGCAAGGTGGTATCGTCATGGATGGCCGTGATATCGGGACAGTTGTTTTACCACAAGCTGAACTCAAGATTTTCCTAGTGGCTTCTGTTGAAGAAAGAGCAGAGCGTCGTTACAAGGAAAATATTGCTAAAGGGATTGAAACAGACCTTGAAACGCTGAAAGAAGAGATTGCGGCGCGTGACTACAAGGATAGTCATCGTGAAACCTCACCTCTCAAGCAGGCTGAGGATGCAGTTTATCTTGACACAACTGGACTAAGTATCCAAGAAGTGGTCGAAAAAATTGAATCAGAAGCAAAAAAATATATGTCCTAGGGACGAGAGGAGCAGGCTAGATGATGCCTGCTCCTTTTCTCTCTTTTGCGCGCGTTTCAAAACAGCCTTTTTGGGAGAATTTTGATAAAATAGTAGTATCAATAAAAAGGACGGAAGCATGACAAAGAAAATCATAGCCATTTGGGCCCAAGATGAAAAAGGTGTGATTGGGAAGGAAGATCGTCTCCCTTGGCATTTGCCAGCAGAGTTGCAACATTTTAAGGAAACAACTTTAAATCATGCCATACTGATGGGACGAGTGACCTTTGATGGTATGGGACGTCGTCTGCTTCCAAAACGGCAAACCCTGATTTTAACGCGCAATAGCGAAGAAGTCATAGATGGGGCGCTCGTATTTCAAGATGTGGAGTCTGTTTTAGCGTGGTATCAGAGTCAGGAAAAAAATCTCTATATCATTGGCGGAAAGCAGATTTTTCAGGCTTTTGAGCCTTATTTAGATGAAATCATCGTGACACAGATTCATGCTCAGGTGGAAGGAGATACCTATTTCCCTGAGGAGTTTGACTTGTCTCGTTTTGAGACAGTTGCAAGCAAATCTTACACCCGAGATGAGAAAAATGACTATGATTTTACCATCGAATACCGAGATAGAAAGGAAGTCTAATGGAGCGCAGTATATTTGGATTTTTCACAGCTTTTTTGTGTGTAATCTGTATTTTGACTGGAGCACAGGCTTTTCGTAAGAAGCGCTATGGACTGTCTGCCTTACTCTGGCTGAATGCCTTTACCAATCTGGTAAACAGTATTCATGCTTTTTACATGAACTTATTTTAGATAGAATGATAAATTAGAATGGAAGGAAATCATGCCTACAAATAGGAAAAATGATATGATGGTTTATTGCTCATTTTGTGGCAAAAGCCAAGAAGAAGTAAAGAAAATAATCGCTGGGAACAACGCTTTTATCTGTAATGAATGTGTGGAGTTAGCCCAGGAAATCATTCGGGAGGAGTTGGCTGAGGAAGTCTTGGCAGACTTGTCTGAAGTGCCAAAACCAATCGAACTCCTCAATATCTTAAACCACTATGTAATTGGTCAGGATCGTGCCAAACGTGCCTTGGCAGTGGCAGTATATAATCACTACAAACGCATCAATTTCCACGATACGCGTGAAGAGTCAGAAGATGTGGATTTGCAGAAGTCAAACATCTTGATGATTGGTCCAACTGGTTCAGGGAAAACTTTCTTGGCTCAGACTTTGGCTAAGAGCTTGAATGTGCCTTTTGCTATTGCAGATGCGACAGCTCTGACTGAGGCTGGGTATGTGGGTGAGGATGTGGAAAATATCCTCCTCAAACTCTTGCAGGCTGCTGACTTTAACATCGAACGTGCAGAACGTGGCATTATCTACGTAGATGAAATTGACAAAATTGCCAAGAAGAGCGAGAATGTGTCTATCACACGTGATGTTTCGGGTGAAGGAGTGCAACAAGCCCTTCTTAAGATTATCGAGGGAACTGTAGCCAGCGTACCGCCTCAAGGTGGACGCAAACATCCGCAACAAGAGATGATTCAGGTGGATACTAAGAATATCCTTTTCATCGTGGGTGGTGCCTTTGATGGCATCGAAGAAATCGTCAAACAACGCCTGGGGGAAAAAGTCATCGGTTTTGGCCAAAATAACAAGGCGATTGACGAAAACAGCTCCTACATGCAAGAAATCATCGCAGAAGACATTCAAAAATTCGGGATTATCCCTGAGTTGATTGGACGTTTGCCAGTCTTTGCAGCTCTTGAGCAATTGACGGTCGATGACTTGGTTCGCATCTTGAAAGAGCCAAGAAATGCCTTGGTCAAACAATACCAAACCTTGCTTTCTTATGATGACGTTGAGTTGGAATTTGACGATGAAGCCCTTCAAGAAATCGCCAATAAGGCTATCGAACGCAAAACTGGTGCGCGTGGTCTTCGCTCAATCATCGAAGAAACCATGCTAGATGTTATGTTTGAAGTACCAAGTCAGGAAAATGTGAAGTTGGTCCGCATCACAAAAGAAGCTGTTGATGGAACAGAAAAACCTATTCTAGAAACAGCCTAGAGGTGACTATGGAAATCAATACACATAATGCTGAAATCTTGCTCAGTGCGGCCAATAAGTCTCATTATCCGCAGGATGACCTGCCAGAGATTGCCCTTGCAGGGCGTTCAAATGTTGGCAAATCTAGCTTTATCAACACTATGCTGAACCGCAGGAATCTGGCCCGTACATCAGGGAAACCTGGGAAAACCCAGTTACTCAACTTCTTCAATATTGACGACAAGATGCGCTTTGTGGATGTGCCTGGTTATGGCTATGCCCGCGTTTCTAAGAAGGAACGTGAAAAGTGGGGGCGCATGATTGAAGAGTACCTAACAACTCGAGAAAATCTCCGTGCAGTGGTCAGTTTAGTTGACCTCCGTCATGACCCGTCAGCAGATGATGTGCAGATGTACGAATTTCTCAAGTATTATGAGATTCCGGTCATCATCGTTGCGACCAAGGCGGACAAAATTCCTCGTGGTAAGTGGAACAAGCACGAATCTGCAATCAAAAAGAAATTAAACTTTGATCCAAGTGACGACTTCATCCTCTTTTCATCAGTTAGCAAGGCAGGGATGGATCAGGCTTGGAATGCAATATTAGAAAAATTGTGAGGGAAAGAAATGGCAAAAACAATTCATACAGACAAGGCTCCAAAGGCTATCGGACCTTATGTTCAAGGGAAAATCGTTGGCAATCTTTTGTTTGCTAGCGGTCAAGTTCCCCTATCTCCTGAAACTGGTGAAATTGTAGGAGAGACTATCCAAGAACAGACAGAACAAGTTTTGAAAAATATCGGTGCTATTTTGGCTGAAGCAGGAACAGACTTTGACCATGTTGTCAAAACAACTTGCTTCTTGAGCGATATGAATGACTTTGTTCCTTTTAACGAGGTTTACCAAACGGCCTTTAAAGAGGAATTCCCAGCTCGTTCAGCTGTAGAGGTTTCACGTCTTCCTCGTGATGTAAAAGTCGAAATTGAAGTGATCGCAGAGATTGGATAAGCTAGTTGAAGTTTGGCTCTGCCAAACTTTTTTTGATATAAGGAGAGATAGATGACAAAGAAACAACTTCACCTGGTGATTGTGACAGGAATGAGTGGCGCAGGGAAAACGGTAGCCATTCAGTCCTTCGAAGATTTGGGATATTTCACTATTGACAATATGCCACCAGCCCTCTTACCAAAGTTCTTGCAGCTGGTTGAAACTAAAGATGATGACCACAAACTTGCCTTGGTTGTGGACATGCGTAGCCGTTCCTTCTTTTCAGAGATTCAGGCCGTTTTGGATGAATTGGAAAACCAAGACGATTTGGACTTCAAAATCCTTTTTTTAGACGCAGCAGATAAGGAATTGGTGGCACGCTATAAGGAAACTAGAAGAAGTCACCCTCTAGCAGCAGATGGTCGAATTTTAGATGGCATCAAGCTGGAACGCGAACTCCTAGCACCTTTGAAAAACATGAGTCAAAATGTGGTGGATACGACCGAACTCACTCCGCGTGAACTTCGAAAAACCATTGCTGAGCAATTTTCAGACCAAGAGCAAGCCCAGTCTTTCCGTATCGAGGTCATGTCTTTTGGATTCAAGTATGGTATCCCTATCGATGCAGACTTGGTCTTTGATGTCCGTTTCTTGCCAAATCCATACTATCTCCCTGAACTTCGTAATCAGACAGGTGAGGATCAAGCAGTTTATGACTATGTGATGAATCATGAAGAGTCTGAAAGTTTCTATCGGCACTTACTCGCCTTAATTGAAC
>CAUUXT010000090.1:0-5090 GCA_963549015.1 uncultured Streptococcus sp. | reverse complement strand
ATTATCAACCCGAGGCCTATGTGCCTTCTAGTGATACCTACATTGAGAAGGATAGCTCGGTCAATGACGAGATTGATAAGCTCCGTCACTCAGCGACTTCAGCCCTTCTGGAGCGCAATGATGTCATCGTTGTGGCTTCAGTCTCTTGTATCTATGGTTTGGGTTCGCCCAAGGAATACGCTGATAGCGTGGTTAGTCTGCGTCCAGGTCTTGAGATTTCTCGTGATAAACTTTTGAATGACTTGGTCGATATTCAGTTTGAACGTAACGATATTGATTTCCAACGGGGAAGATTTCGTGTTCGTGGGGATGTGGTGGAGATTTTCCCAGCTTCCCGAGATGAACACGCTTTTCGAGTAGAGTTTTTCGGGGATGAAATTGATCGTATCCGTGAAGTTGAGGCTTTGACAGGTCAGGTATTGGGAGAAGTGGATCATTTGGCGATTTTCCCTGCCACTCACTTTGTGACCAATGATGACCACATGGAAGTTGCGATTGCGAAAATTCAAGCAGAATTAGAAGAGCAGTTAGCTGTCTTTGAGAAGGAAGGCAAACTGCTAGAAGCCCAGCGTTTGAAACAGCGAACAGAGTATGATATTGAGATGTTACGTGAGATGGGCTATACCAATGGTGTTGAAAACTACTCACGCCACATGGATGGTCGTAGCGAAGGAGAGCCTCCTTATACGCTTCTTGACTTCTTCCCAGATGATTTCTTGATTATGATTGATGAAAGTCACATGACCATGGGGCAAATAAAGGGCATGTACAATGGTGACCGTTCTCGTAAGGAAATGTTAGTGAATTATGGTTTCCGCTTGCCGTCTGCCTTGGACAATCGTCCCCTCCGTCGTGAAGAGTTTGAAAGCCATGTCCATCAGATTGTTTACGTTTCAGCGACACCAGGTGACTATGAAAATGAACAGACGGAGACAGTGATTGAGCAAATCATTCGTCCGACAGGGCTTCTAGACCCAGAGGTGGAAGTTCGTCCGACTATGGGACAGATTGATGACCTCCTAGGTGAAATCAATGCCCGTGTTGAAAAGAACGAACGAACCTTTATTACCACCTTGACTAAGAAAATGGCAGAAGACTTGACCGACTACTTCAAGGAAATGGGCATCAAAGTCAAGTACATGCACTCGGACATCAAGACCTTGGAGCGGACGGAGATTATCCGTGACCTACGCTTGGGTGTCTTTGATGTTTTGGTTGGAATCAACCTGCTCCGTGAAGGGATTGACGTACCTGAAGTAAGTTTGGTTGCTATTCTAGATGCTGACAAGGAAGGCTTCCTTCGTAACGAACGTGGCCTCATCCAGACCATTGGACGTGCTGCCCGTAATAGCGAAGGACATGTTATCATGTACGCTGATACCATGACTCAGTCTATGCAACGTGCCATAGATGAAACGGCCCGTCGTCGGAAAATCCAGATGGCTTATAATGAAGAACATGGCATTGTACCTCAGACAATCAAGAAAGAAATTCGTGACTTGATTGCCGTGACCAAGGCAGTTGCTAAAGAAGAGGACAAGGAAGTCGATATCAACAGCCTCAACAAACAAGAGCGTAAAGAACTCGTCAAGAAACTAGAAAAACAAATGCAAGAAGCCGTCGAAGTGCTTGACTTTGAACTGGCAGCTCAGATACGTGATATGATGTTGGAAGTGAAGGCGTTGGGGTAGATAGGAGAAAACGAATGAAAATTTTAGTCATCAATGGACATCCTGACAAGGGAAGTTTCTGTCAAGAAATTTTTCGAACGATTGTAGAAAATATTGACTCAAATCATCATGAGCTTGAATCTATTAATCTAAATGAGATAGATTTTATCCCGTATTACGTTATGGTTATCGAAAACGTATGGAAGAGGACTCCTTCATACTTCGCTCTCAGGAATTAATCCAGTGGGCAGATCATTTCATTTTTGTCTATCCAATTTGGTGGAGTAGTATGCCTAGTTTATTGAAGGGTTGGATCGATCGTGTTTTCACGCCTGTATTTGCTTACTCAACCAATAATAAAGTAAGTTTTATTTGGAACTAATTAAGAAGTCAGCATTTTAAAATTTTACTAAAAGGAAAAACGGCCAGTATTTACGCAACATCAATGGCACCAACATGGTGGTACAAAGTATTTTCAGGTCCTATCAATATCCCAGACAGTTATGGAATATCAGTATTAAAGAATGCTGTCCTAAATCACTGCGGTATTAAAACAAAGAAAGTTTCAATTTTGGGTGAGTTAGGGCGTGAGGTGAATACAAATTCTACAAGACAAAAATATCTGCAAAAAGTTGCTGAGGAAGTGAAGGCGTTGGGGTAGAGAAAGGAGAAAAATAAATGAATCTTACTATCAAAAAGATGAAAACTCCTGAAGAGATAGAAGGTAAATCCCTCGTTCACTGGCAAACGTGGAGAGAGGCTTATGACGACCTTTTGCCTGCAGAATTTCAGGAGACAATAACATTAGAAAGATGTCGATTCTTTAGTCAAAAGTATCCAGAAAATACATTGATTGCGATAGATGGCATGAAGGTAGTTGGTTTTATCAGTTATGGGAACTTTCGTGATGAGACTATTCAAGCTGGTGAAATTATGGCTTTATATATTTTAAAAGACTATTATGGAAAAGGTATCGCACAAAAGTTAGTGAAAGCAGCTTTGAATGCTCTTGATCATTTTTCTGAAATTTTCTTATGGGTATTGAAAGATAATAAGCGTGCCATTGCTTTCTATCAAAAAATGGGTTTTACTTTTGATGGACAAGAAAAGATGCTTGACCTTGGAAAACCTATAAAGGAAAAACGGATGGTATTCTATTCTAAATAATTTTAAAAAGTAAAAGCTAATGGCTCTGGTACCAAGTCTGAAAATTTAATAATTTAGAAAGCGAGCAAACCTATGTCCCGTTCCCAAGCAACCATTTTAACCAACATCTGTCTAATCGAAGATTTAGAAAATAAGCGAGTAGTCATGCAATATCGATCTCCTGAAAACAATCGCTGGTCTGGCTATGCCTTTCCAGGAGGTCATGTTGAGAATGGCGAGGCCTTTGCCGAGTCTGTCATTCGTGAAATATACGAAGAAACTGGCCTGACCATTCAGAATCCCCAACTGGTCGGCATTAAAAATTGGCCCTTAGATACAGGTGGACGCTACATTGTCGTTTGCTATAAGGCGACAGAGTTTAGTGGAAATCTCCAATCCTCAGAAGAAGGAGAAGTATCTTGGGTGCAAAAAGACCAGATTCCAAACTTGGATCTGGCCTATGATATGTTGCCTTTGATGGAAATGATGGAAGCACCTGACAAGTCTGAGTTCTTCTATCGTCACCGTACAGAGGACGGCTGGGAGAAAGAAATTTTCTAGTCTTTTACCAAATAACCTAACTGATCCAAGGCCTCCTCGATATAGTGGAGGTCTTGTTGTGTCTCAGCTTCAACAAGGTGGTAATGGATGCCGTCTGTCAATTCAGAAAGGGGTCTAAAGTCTGAATTCTCGACTTGTTCCAGAAAGTGCTGGACATCTCGGCGACAGGTGAGTTTGAGATGGGTTTCAATTTCGCCATAAACGGGATGATCGATTAAGATATTTTGAACGCGTCCGCCATTATCTACAATGGCTAGAAGTTCCTGCCCGATTTCTTCCAGTTCATGTTTCACTTTAAAGAGTTTGTGAACGTAGGGGCTAACATTGTTTTCTTTATAGATATAGCCACGATTGGTGGATAGGATAGGAGCCCCATCTGCTCGGAGAATAGCGATATCCTGTACAATGACTTGGCGCGTAACATGAAAGTGCTCAGCCAAGGTTTGACCATTGAGAGCTTTTGGTGCCTCTTTTAACAGTTTGAGAAGAGCTTGTTTGCGATCCTTTGTCATAGTTTTTCCTTTTAGTGACGTTTTCGAAGCACTTTATAGACAGCTAGTGCTAATGTATAGTCTACCATACTATGGACGATTGTGCCAAAACCAACTAGGACGAAGAGAACATAAAACATATTTTCAACGTTTGTCCCTGAAGTAGCATAGAAGATGATACAAGCTAGTACTTCAGCGATAGCGTGAACAACACCTAAAACAAAGTTAAAAATCCAAGATGCCTTTGGTTTATCCAAGGTTTCAGGGAATTTTTTTAAATAAAATGCTCCCAAAATACCAAAAACGATGTGAGAAAAGGCGCGTAGGACAATAACCATAGGGTAGCCTGCCATCAGAAAACCAAGACTAGAAGCAATAATCACAAAAGCAGCCATCAAAGGCGAAAGAAACATGGCGATAAAGATGGGGATATGACTTCCCAGGGTGTAAGAAGCCGGTGGGATAACGATTTTAAAAGGCATAATGATTGGAATCAAAATCGCTATTGCAGTGAGTAGGGCAGTCATAGTCATAAACTGCGTTTTTTTCCGTATATCCATAAGAACCTCCATTTATCTGTATATACACAAGTATAGTACAATAAACAAGACAATAAAGCAAGGATTTACTTGGGTTTATAGGTCGTTTTTTAGTTAAAAGTTGGTAAAGACTTCACAAAAAAGAAACTACTTCAAACAAAATCTCCACCTTCAGGACGAAAGTGGAGTTGTTTTTTTTATTTCTTCAAGGTTTCGAGACGTGGGACAATCATTACAGTCAAGATGGCTGAGATAACCAATTCGGCGATTGAGTTTGTAGAGATAACAGTTGCTAGGAGTTTTTGGATATTCCCATCAAAGACATTTCCAAAAAGGTAGAAAATTCCACCAAGTACAAAGACTGTGTTGGTAAGTGAACCAAGGGCACCAGCAAAGATGAGACCTGTTCTGTTTTTTAATAATTTATAAACTAAGTAAGGTGTCAGACCGATCAAAACGCGAGGGACAATAGCGATAATCGCAGAATAGATGTTTCCGTTCGGTACGAATGGTGAGAAGAGGTAGCTGGTTGGAAGGATGGTAATTGTGTTTACCGTTAAGCTCAATAGCCCCATAAGAAAACCAAGTGTAACCCCAACCCGAGGACCATAGATGATACTAGCAATAATGACTGGAATATGAACGATAGTTGGTTTGATTGGAAATGGGAAAAGGTTAAATAG
>CAUUXT010000089.1:0-5102 GCA_963549015.1 uncultured Streptococcus sp. | reverse complement strand
ACCAGGATGATCATCTTCAGAGAGATAAGTCATCATTGAACGGTAGACCTTAGCTGCAACATAGAAGCCATCACCAACGATAGGAGTAAGACGATTTGAGTAACCGGTCCAAACTGCCATTGAATATTTACGAGTATAGCCAACGAACATTTCGTCCGGAGCTACATAACCCGTATTTTTGATGTAGTTTTCAATCTCATCATCTGTATAGTTTGACGTACCAGTTTTACCAGCTTGTGGTAGCCAAGGGAGGTAGGCTCCTCGACCAGTTCCGTATGCCAAGACGGTTTTCATCATATCTGTCATCATATAGGCTGTCGTTTCTTTCATAGCACGTGTACCAGAATCAGAGAATTCTTTTGAACTGCCATCACTAAAGACAATCTTGTTGATATACATAGGTTTACGGTAGATACCGCCATTGGCAAAAGCAGCGTAAGCCGCAGCCATCTTCTCACTGCTTGCTCCATACTTTTTGTCAGATTCAGTTGTATTACTTGAAATAGCATTAGCATAGTGTATGCTTGGGTAGTCAATACCGAGTCCATTTAGGAAGGTCTTGGCACGATCAAGTCCTACTTTCTCTAGCGTTTCTACAGCCGGCACATTCCGTGATTGCTGGAGAGCATACTGGAGTGTTATGTTTCCAAAGTAACTCTTATCCCAGTTATAGACAGGGGTAGAGGTTCCAGGGTAATTATAAGGACTATCGTGAACAATCGCAGCAGTTGAATCATAAACGCCGTATTCCAAAGCAGGAGCATAGTCTGTAATAGGCTTCATGGTAGAACCCCAGTCACGGTTAGTTTCTACAGCTTGGTTTATTCCAAAGGAAACGTTACTTGATTGGTGGCGAGCACCTAATTGGGCAATGACTTTCCCGTTTGTGACATCAACGATAGTAGAGGCCACCTGTAACTCATCATCTGGATAGTTGACATACTCGTCCGTATTGTAAATATCCCAGAGACGTTGTTGAACCTTAGAATCAACGTTTGTGTAGACTTCCATACCCGTCGTTAAAAGGTTGTAACCTGTTTCCTGTTCAACTTGGTCAATCACCTCTTTGAGGTAATTATCCATGTAAGGAGGATAACTGTTAGCTGATTTTAGGCTTTGAAGTCCATCTGTAATCGGAGTATTAATCGCTTTTTCATATTGCTCAGCTGTAATATAACCTTGCCCTTTCATCTCAGAGAGGACGAGATTACGACGTTCTTGAGCAGCTTCTGGATGCGAGTATGGATCATATTGGTTTGGAGCCTGAGGCATTCCGGCAAGGAGGGCCAATTGAGGGATGCTCAAATCTTTAAGGTCTTTGCCATAGTAACTTTGAGCAGCCGTCTGCATTCCGTAGTTTCCGTTTGACATGTAAACCTTGTTGATGTAGTAGGTCAAGATCTCTTGTTTAGTCGCTTTTTGTTCTAGCTGAACGGCGAGCCATGCCTCCTGAGCCTTACGAGAAAGGGTTTGGTCAGAAGTTGACGTAGAGAAATAGGTTAACTTGATCAACTGCTGCGTCAAAGTTGAAGCCCCTTGAAGGCCTCCGCCACCACGGAGATTTCGTAGGGTGGCACCTAGGATACGGATAGTATCAATTCCTCGGTGATTAAAGAAGCGATGGTCTTCAATCGAAACAATAGCGTTGACCAAATCGGTCGGTATTTCGTTTGCTTGTGCATTGACCCGACGTTCTGAACCAAGATCAGCGATGAGTTCATCGTTATTGTCATAAATTTTACTAGACGTTGTAGCGACTAGTTTACTTTCAGATAGGGCTGGAGTCTTGCTAACATAGTAGAGAAAGAGACCTCCGCCCAGCATAATAGCTGCGATAAATACAGTTAAGAAGCAGATACTGATATATTTAGTTATTCGCAGGATAGTTTGTTTGTTCATCTTGTTTTACCACCTAGTAAATGTTCTTTGATAATATCGAGATAGGGAATCTGGGGAAAGGCACCCAGCTCAATCCTATATCCATTTTCTCGAATATATCCAAGTGGCATTGACTTTTGTCCCTTATCTTGATGATAGAAACGAATCAGGTCAACAGCCGGCAATAAATAAGTTTCTTGCTGAGAAGCAAAGTGAAGAAGGACAAAGCAGATTCCTCGCTGGGCAAGGACCTGTTCCATATGCTGAATCTGATGGTGATGGAAATTCTTCATCGGAATCGCATGTTTTTGCCTAGTTTCCTTTGCTTCAAAGTCGATGTAATATCCATCATAAACCCCTGAATAGTCTGTGGTTGAGGCTTGTCTAAAGTAGGCTTCAACGATCTTGGCTCGACTTCGTTGGGGATAGTCAACACGTACGATTTGGATGGGAGTTGGTTTCTTGTGAATCACTGCCATCCCATGCGACAAGTAATAATCGTTCGTAGCGTTGATCATCTTTTCAAAAGACATTCCCCGATTTGCGAAATTTTTAGTTTGTGACGGGGGAGCTTGTCTCTTCTGTGATGAAATTTTATGTGGATAGTTGACCATAATTCTCCTTATTGGTACAATAACATCACTCTATTATATCATAAATTTACAAAGAAAGGGTTAAAAATGACAACAGCCTTGATTTTAGGTTATTCTGCCTTCGACCTTGGTCTCTTTAATGACAAGGATATTCGCGTTGATATTATCAAAACAGCTATTCGGAGAGACTTAGAACGTCTAGCGGAGGAAGGGGTGACCTGGCTTGTCTTTACTGGGGCTCTGGGCTTTGAGTACTGGGTACTTCAGGTGGCGAAAGACATGAAAATAGACTATGGATTTCAGCTGGCGACCATTTTTGATTTTGAAACCCATGGCAGTAACTGGAATGAAGCCAATCAAGTGAAGTTGAGCGAATTCAAGCAAGTTGATTTTGTCAAATATGCCTATTCACAGTATGAACACAAGGGACAACTACGTGATTATCAGAAATTTTTACTAGAGAACACAGATATTTGCTATCTTTTTTATGATGAAGAAAACAAAACTAAGTTACAATATTTTTACCAAATGATGAAAAATCAAGCGGACTATGTTACAAGGCAATTAACATTTGATGAGTTAAATGAACTAGCAGAAAATTTTTCTGAAAAGTAACCCTTTGACCTTGATTTTTACTTGTCTTTTTTTATATAATAATACTAGTAACCCAGAATGGAGAGAGACATGGCAAGTATTATATTTTCAGCAAAAGATATTTTTGAACAAGAGTTTGGACGTGAAGTACGTGGATACAGTAAAGCAGAGGTAGATGAATTCCTAGATGATGTGATTAAGGATTATGAAACCTACGCAGCTTTGGTCAAATCCCTTCGTCAAGAGATTGCTGATTTGAAGGAGGAATTATCTCGTAAACCACAGGTGACTCCAACTCAACCAGACTCTATTGAAGTAACAGCTTCTACTTCAATGACAAACTTTGATATTTTGAAACGCTTAAATCGTCTCGAAAAAGAAGTATTTGGTAAGCAAATCTTAGACAACCAAGATTGATAATTGACTAAGGAATGAGTGCAATTTTTGGATAATCGCGTGAAGAGGTTCTCTTTTCATGAGGAAAGTCCATGCTAGCACAGGCTGTGATGCCTGTAGTGTTTGTGCTAGGCGAATCCATAAGCCTAGGGACGAGTGATCGTTACGGCAGTCGAAATGGCTAAGTCTTCGGATAGGTCAGAATAGGCTTGAAAGTGCCACAGTGACGGAGTCTTTCTGGAAACAGAGAGAGTGGAACGCGGTAAACCCCTCAAGCTAGCAACCCAAATTTTGGTCGGGGCATGGAGTGCACGGAAACGAACGTAGTACTCTGACTGCTTGCAGCTCCATGCTGTTAGCGGTAGACAGATGATTATCGAAGGAAGTGGTCCTAGTCACTTCTGGAACAAAACATGGCTTATAGAAAATTGCATATAGGTTGGGGCTGAGAATCTTTCTCAACCTCATTTTTTAAAGTGAACAAAAGAAAGGTCTTGCAAGACTAGAAATGAAAGAACAATTTAATTTAATCGCAACTGCTGCGGCGGGTCTTGAGGCTGTCGTTGGACGTGAGGTGCGAGACCTTGGTTATGATTGCCAGGTTGAAAATGGGCGTGTCCGCTTCCAAGGAGATGTGAAGGCAATCATTGAGACCAATCTTTGGCTTCGTGCAGCGGATCGCATCAAGATTGTGGTCGGAAGTTTTCCAGCTAAAACCTTTGAAGAGCTTTTTCAAGGTGTTTTTGCTCTAGATTGGGAAAACTATCTCCCGCTTGGGGCGCGTTTCCCGATTTCCAAGGCCAAATGTGTTAAGTCAAAACTTCATAACGAGCCCAGTGTTCAGGCTATTTCTAAGAAAGCTGTTGTGAAGAAATTACAAAAACACTATGCCCGCCCAGAAGGAGTTCCTTTGATGGAAACTGGTCCTGAGTTTAAGATCGAGGTGTCCATTCTTAAGGATGTGGCAACTGTTATGATTGACACGACAGGTTCTAGCCTCTTTAAACGTGGATATCGTACGGAAAAAGGTGGAGCTCCTATCAAGGAAAATATGGCAGCGGCCATTTTGCAACTTTCCAACTGGTATCCAGACAAGCCCTTGATTGATCCAACCTGTGGTTCAGGAACTTTCTGTATCGAGGCGGCTATGATTGCTAGAAAGATGGCGCCGGGTCTTCGCCGTTCCTTTGCTTTTGAGGAATGGAACTGGGTTAGCGATCGGTTAATCCAAGAGGTCCGTACTGATGCTGCTAAGAAAATTAATCGTGAGATAGAGCTGGATATCATGGGCTGTGATATTGATGCTCGTATGGTAGAAATTGCCAAGGCAAATTCTCAAACAGCAGGTGTCGCAGGAGATATCACTTTTAAGCAAATGCGGGTACAAGATTTGCGCACAGACAAGATCAATGGCGTTATCATTTCCAATCCACCATATGGTGAACGCTTGTCCGATGATGCAGGAGTTACGAAACTTTATGCTGAGATGGGACAGGTCTTTGCACCACTGAAAACCTGGAGTAAGTTTATCCTGACAAGTTACGAAGCTTTTGAAAGTAAGTACGGAAGTCCAGCAGATAAAAAACGAAAACTCTATAACGGGACCTTGAAAGTGGATTTGTATCAATATTTTGGTCAGCG
>CAUUXT010000088.1:0-5167 GCA_963549015.1 uncultured Streptococcus sp. | reverse complement strand
AAGATGCAACTCCAGGAGAAACAAAAGTTGCAGCAGCTTCTCAAGCTGTAAATATCATTAACCTTCTTGGTGGTCGTGCAAACATCGTAGATGTAGATGCATGTATGACTCGTCTTCGTGTAACTGTTAAGGATGCAGATCGTGTTGGTACTGAGGAACAATGGAAAGCAGAAGGCGCTATGGGTCTTGTCATGAAAGGACAAGGTGTCCAAGCTATCTATGGACCAAAAGCTGACGTATTGAAATCTGATATCCAAGATATCCTTGACTCAGGTGAAGTAATTCCTGAAACTCTTCCAAGCCAAATGACAGAAGCTCAAAAAAATACTGTACATTTTAAAGGTGTAACTGAGGAAGTTTACTCAGTAGCTGACGGTCAAGTTATTGCCTTGGAACAAGTGAAAGATCCAGTCTTTGCTCAAAAAATGATGGGTGATGGTTTTGCAGTAGAACCAGCAAATGGAAACATTGTATCTCCAGTTACAGGTACTGTATCAAGTATCTTCCCAACAAAACATGCACTTGGGCTTGTTACTGAATCAGGTCTTGAAGTACTTGTTCATATTGGTTTGGATACTGTAAGTCTTGAAGGAAAACCATTTACTGTTCACGTTTCTGAAGGACAAAAAGTGGCTGCTGGTGACCTTCTTGTGACAGCTGACTTGGATGCTATCCGTGCAGCAGGTCGTGAAACATCAACAGTGGTTGTCTTTACAAATGGTGATGCTATCAAATCAGTTAAATTAGAACAAACAGGTTCTCTTGCAGCTAAAACAGCAGTTGCTAAAGTAGAATTGTAATATACTCGAGGTTGGAAGCTGTTTTCCAACCTCTTGTTTTAGGAGAAAAGCATGAAATTTTTAACACTCAATACTCATAGTTGGATGGAAAAAGAAGCAGAGGAAAAATTCCAGCTCTTGCTCCAAGATATTCTTGACAAAGATTATGATTTGATCTGTTTTCAAGAAATTAATCAAGAAATGACTTCGCCGGAGGTAGAGGTTAACAATCACTATCAAGCTTTGCCATCAGCAGAACCTATTCATCAGGACCACTATGTACGACTCCTGGTTGAAAAATTGGCTGAGAAAGGGAAAAACTACTACTGGACTTGGGCTTACAATCATATCGGCTATGACCGTTACCATGAAGGTGTAGCCATCTTATCCAAAACACCGATTAAGGCGCGTGAGATTTTAGTGTCAGATGTAGATGATCCAACGGACTAACATACTAGCCGTGTTGCCTTGGCGGAGACAGAAGTTGAAGGTAAGGAGCTTGCTCTTGCAAGTGTCCATCTCTCTTGGTGGGATAAAGGTTTCCAAGAAGAGTGGGCACGATTTGAGGCTGTACTAAAAGAGTTGAACAAACCTCTGATTTTAGCAGGTGATTTTAATAATCCAGCTGGTCAGGAAGGCTATCAAGCGATTTTAGCTAGCCCATTAGGATTACAAGACGCGTTTGAAGTTGCGAAAGAAAGAAGTGGTAGCTATACCGTTCCACCAGAAATTGATGGTTGGAAAGGCAATACTGAACCACTACGAATCGACTATGTCTTTACGACAAAAGACTTAGAAGTGGAAAGTTTGCATGTAGTTTTTGATGGCCAAAATGGTCCACAAGTCAGTGACCACTATGGTTTGAATGCTATTTTAAACTGGAAATAAAAAATGAAAGGAAGCAATTCCTTTCATTTTTTGCTTCTCGAACTGGACTACTGAAAATGTTCAAAATATGGTATAATGGTTAGATGAATAGAATCGAGGATAATATGTCATTTACGAAATTTCAGTTTAAAAACTATATAGAAAAGGCATTGGAGGAGTTGAAGTTTACGACTCCAACAGAGGTACAGGATAAGTTAATTCCTATTGTCTTAGCAGGTCGAGATTTGGTCGGTGAATCAAAAACAGGTTCAGGAAAGACTCATACTTTCTTATTACCAATTTTCCAGCAATTAGATGAAACTAGCGATAGTGTGCAAGCAGTCATTACTGCACCAAGTCGTGAGTTGGCCACTCAAATCTACCAAGCAGCCCGTCAGATTGCAGTTCACTCAGATGTCGAAGTTCGTGTGGTTAATTATGTGGGTGGTACGGATAAGGCGCGTCAGATTGAAAAACTTGCCAGCAACCAGCCTCATATTGTCATTGGAACGCCAGGTCGCATCTATGACTTGGTCAAATCTGGTGATTTGGCTATTCACAAGGCTAAGACCTTTGTAATTGATGAAGCCGATATGACCTTGGATATGGGATTCTTGGAAACCGTTGATAAGATTGCAGGGAGCCTTCCAAAAGACTTGCAATTCATGGTTTTCTCAGCGACGATTCCTCAAAAATTGCAACCGTTCTTGAAAAAATACTTGTCAAATCCTGTTATGGAAAAAATCAAAACAAAAACAGTCATCTCTGACACGATTGATAACTGGTTGATTTCAACCAAGGGCCGCGATAAGAATGCTCAGATTTATGAATTGACTCAGTTGATGCAACCTTATTTGGCAATGATCTTTGTTAACACAAAAACGCGTGCTGATGAATTGCATGCCTACTTGACTGCCAAAGGATTGAAGGTAGCAAAGATTCATGGAGATATTGCCCCTCGTGAACGCAAGCGGATCATGAATCAGGTGAAAAATCTGGATTTTGAGTACATTGTCGCAACGGACTTGGCAGCGCGTGGAATTGACATTGAAGGCGTCAGCCATGTTATCAATGACGCCATTCCGCAAGACTTGTCCTTCTTTGTTCACCGTGTTGGACGAACTGGGCGCAACGGTCTACCTGGTACAGCGATTACCCTTTACCAGCCTAGTGATGACTCGGATATCCGTGAGTTGGAGAAATCAGGGATTAAGTTTACTCCTAAGATGGTCAAAGACGGAGAGTTTCAAGATACCTATGACCGTGATCGTCGTGCCAATCGTGAAAAGAAGCAGGATAAGCTTGATATCGAAATGATTGGCTTGGTCAAAAAGAAAAAGAAAAAAGTTAAACCGGGTTATAAGAAGAAAATCAAATGGGCGGTTGATGAAAAACGCCGCAAAACCAAGCGTGCTGAAAATCGCGCACGTGGCCGTGCAGAGCGGAAAGCCAAACGCCAAACATTTTAAGAACAAAATTGGGGCTGAATGGCTCCTTTTTGTACCTTCGTTTTATAAATTTTCGAAAAGAATGCAAAAATGAGTAAAAAGTGGTATAATGATAAGGTTATATAGTCCCGATAAGATGGTAGGTATTCATTACGAGTAGTTTTCCTATCAGTACTTTGTAACTCTATAACAATATTTTTTAAGGGGGGACATTTTTATGTCAGAACGTAAATTATTCACGTCTGAATCTGTATCTGAGGGGCATCCAGATAAGATTGCAGACCAAATTTCAGATGCGATTTTGGATGCTATTTTAGCAAAGGATCCAGAGGCGCACGTTGCTGCTGAGACAGCTGTATACACTGGTTCTGTCCATGTTTTTGGTGAAATTTCTACAAATGCCTATGTGGATATCAACCGTGTGGTTCGTGATACCATTGCAGAGATTGGTTATACGAATGCAGAATATGGTTTTTCTGCGGAAACAGTTGGAGTTCATCCATCGCTTGTTGAGCAGTCGCCGGATATCGCCCAAGGTGTTAACGAAGCCTTGGAAGTCCGTGGAAGTGCAGATCAAGATCCGCTTGACTTGATTGGTGCTGGTGACCAAGGTCTCATGTTTGGATTTGCAGTGGATGAGACAGAAGAACTCATGCCATTGCCAATCTCACTCAGCCACAAGTTGGTTCGTCGTTTGGCAGAACTTCGTAAGTCTGGTGAAATCAGTTATCTTCGTCCAGATGCCAAATCACAAGTTACAGTTGAGTACGATGAAAATGATCGTCCAGTACGTGTGGACACAGTCGTTATTTCAACTCAGCACGATCCAGAAGCTACTAATGAACAAATCCATCAAGATGTGATTAACAAGGTTATCAAAGAAGTTATTCCAGCTTCTTACTTGGATGAGCAAACAAAATTCTTCATCAATCCGACTGGCCGCTTTGTAATCGGTGGACCTCAAGGAGACTCAGGTTTGACTGGTCGTAAGATCATCGTGGATACCTATGGTGGCTATTCTCGTCATGGTGGCGGTGCCTTCTCTGGTAAGGATGCGACTAAGGTGGATCGTTCTGCGTCATATGCGGCTCGCTACATTGCCAAGAATATCGTGGCAGCAGGTCTTGCTAAGAAAGTAGAAGTGCAATTGGCCTATGCCATCGGTGTGGCACAGCCTGTTTCTGTTCGTATCGATACTTTTGGTACAGGAACAGTAGCTGAAAGCAAACTTGAAAAAGCAGCGCGTCAAATCTTTGATCTTCGCCCTGCAGGAATTATTCAAATGCTGGATCTTAAACGTCCAATTTACCGTCAAACAGCTGCATATGGTCACATGGGACGTACAGATATTGACCTTCCATGGGAACGTTTAGACAAGGTAGAGGCTTTGAAAGAAGCGGTGAAATAAAATAAAAAAGATTGGTAGTACACAACTACCAATCTTTTTTGTAAGTGAAGACCAGCTTTTAAGTTGGTCTTCTTATTTTATAGGGATTGAAATCTCAATCAATTTATCCGAATAGAGGGTTTTGATATTGGCTTCATCGATGCTTCCCTTGCCGATTTTACGTTTCAAGAAGAAGTCTTGGATGGTTTCAATTTCGGGTTCACGAATAGCACGGTGTTTGTTGGAAATGAGGATTTCATAGTGAAGCGGGGCTTGTGTGAAAACCACATCTGTATTCCCAGCCGAATAGACCTCGACAAGAGTTGCGTCAGTACTTTCTAATTGGCTTTTAACAAGTTGCGAGTGTGAATTAGTCGTGTTGATAAGCTTCATAACAGTTCCTCCAATTTTCTAACTCTATTATAGCACTTTTTGGATAAAATCGTGTATTTTAGCCAATTCCATGCTGGATTTTCCAAGCTTCAATTCCCCATTTATGGCTACCACGTTTGAGTTTTTCAATTGCTTCATCAATAGGAAACCAAGCAATATGATTAAAATCTTCCAATGGTTTTTGTACTTCTTGGAAAGAAATAGCTTCATAGAGATACGCTGGATTGTAGTAGTAGGTATCACGGTGGCGAGAGTAGAAATACTCATCAGCTTGTCCGAAATAGCTTCCGATT
>CAUUXT010000087.1:0-5176 GCA_963549015.1 uncultured Streptococcus sp. | reverse complement strand
GCAATTCTATTCTTTGTTATAAGTTTTACGGATGGCATCTTTAATGCTTTCAACTGTTGGAATCATAGCATTTTCTAGGTTTTGTGCGTAAGGCATTGGCACATCTTCTCCTGCGCAACGGCGGATTGGTGCATCTAGATAGTCAAATGCTTCTGATTCTGAAATAATAGCTGAAATCTCTCCGATATAGCCACTTGTTTTGTGGGCGTCGTTGACTAGAACAACCTTACCAGTCTTCTTAACTGAGTTGATGATGATATCCTTATCAAGCGGAACAAGGGTACGAGGGTCCACAATTTCAACTGAAATTCCCTCTTCTGCTAATTCTTCAGCAGCTTGAACCACACGGCGAAGCATTTTACCGTAAGTAACGACTGTTACATCTGTTCCTTCGCGTTTGATTTCCCCAACCCCAAGTGGGATTATGTAGTCTGGATCAACTGGCACTTCCCCTTTTTGGTTAAATTCTGACTTGTACTCAAGAATGATAACAGGGTTGTTATCACGGATAGAAGACTTGAGCAGTCCTTTCATGTCAGCAGGTGTACCTGGAGCTACAACCTTAAGTCCAGGAATGTGAGTGAACCAAGACTCTAGAGACTGAGAGTGCTGGGCTGCAGAACCAACTCCGTTACCAGCTGCACATCGAACAGTCATTGGAACCTGACCTTTACCACCAAACATATAACGTGTTTTAGCAGCTTGGTTGACGATATTGTCCATGGCAATAACCGAGAAGTCCATGAAGGTCATATCGACGATTGGACGAAGTCCTGTCATGGCTGCTCCTGCTGCTGCTCCAGAGATGGCAGCTTCAGAAATCGGACAGTCACGGATACGTTCTGGACCAAATTCTTCGAGCATTCCGACAGAAGTTCCGAAGTCTCCTCCGAAGACACCGACGTCTTCTCCCATCAAGAATACATTTTCATCGCGACGCATTTCCTCAGACATAGCAAGGATAATGGTGTCACGGAACGACATTGTTTTTGTTTCCATTTTTATCTCTTTCTCCTTAGTCTGCGTAAATATCTTCAAATGCTGATTCTAGTGGTGGGAATGGGCTTTCTTCTGCAAATTTAACAGAAGCTTCTACTGCTTCCTTGACTTGTGCTTGAATTTCTTCCAATTCTTCTGCACTTACAATATTGTTTTCAATGAGGTATTTGCGAAGGTTTTCGATTGGGTCTTTTTGTTTCCACAATTCCACTTCTTCGCGAGTACGATATTTACCAGGGTCAGATGATGAGTGACCAAGCCAGCGATAAGTTACACTTTCGATCAAGACTGGTCCATTGCCACCACGAACATGGTCTACAGCTTTCTTAAATCCTTCATAGACGTCGATGACATTGTTTCCATCTTCGATAAACATTCCAGGAATTCCGTATGCCGCACTACGTTGATGGATATGCTCCACATTGGTCATTTTCTTGATGTCCGCAGAGATACCGTAACCGTTGTTAATGCAGTAGAAAATAACAGGGAGTTTCCAGATAGAGGCCATGTTCACCGCTTCGTGGAAAACACCTTCGTTGGTCGCGCCATCTCCAAAGAAGCAAACGACGATTTTTCCAGTATGTTGCATTTGCTGACTGAGGGCTGCGCCGACAGCGATTCCCATACCACCACCTACGATACCATTGGCACCGAGGTTACCAGCATCCAGGTCAGCGATATGCATAGAACCACCTTTTCCTTTACAGGTTCCAGTGTATTTCCCGAGGATTTCAGCCATCATTCCGTTGAGGTCAATTCCTTTGGCGATAGCTTGACCATGTCCACGGTGGTTAGAAGTGATCAGATCATCTGGGTTGAGGGCCAGCATAGCTCCGACGTTAGCAGCTTCTTCTCCGACAGAAAAGTGAGTCATACCAGGAACTTTTCCCTTTTTCACTAACTGAGCAATTTTTAAGTCCATGCGACGGATTTCTTCCATCTTACGGAACATCTCTAGCAAAAGATTCTTATCTAAAGTTGACATAATCTTGCCTTTCTAACATTGTTCTTACCTTACTATTTTACCTTTTTTAGTATACACTGTCAAAGTATATGGCTAATAAAATTTCACAATATAAAAAAATAAACCCCTGTTAAAACAGGGATTCTCTCTAGTTAGAGCATTTTTTCACAAAGTGCTTTTTCAGGATAATTTCTTAAAATTAGCTCAATCTTTTCATTACGGTTTTCAAACGCCATTGATACAAACAACCAGAAACAATCAAGCTGGCAATTAACCCAATCCAGTAGGCAAATGCCCCTAAGTCAGTTGCCTGATCTAGTAGATATCCTAGAGGTATCGCTACTCCCCAATATCCGATTAGGCCAAGATAGAAAGGAACGATAGTGTCCTTATACCCTCTTAAAATTCCTTGGAGCGGAGCCGCAAAGGTATCAGCTAGCTGGAAAAAGAGACTGTAGGTTAGAAATATAGCAGTTGTTTCGATGAAGTGAGGGTCATTTCCATATAGACTTGCTACACGATCTCTAAAAATGTAGAGAAAGGACAGGGTAAGACCTGCAAAAATAAGGGCGGTTACTCTCCCCAGACGAGCATAGGTTTTTGCATCCTCAAAACGTTTAGCCCCCACCTCGTAAGACACAACAATCGCCATAGCAGAGGAAATACTCATAGGAAAAGCATACATGAGACTCGAAAAGTTCATAGCTGACTGGTGACTGGCGATGATGAGCGATGAAAACTTAGCTATGATTAGTCCCACCACGGAGAAAATAGCCACTTCCGCAAATACGGTTCCTCCGATTGGTAGACCTAACCGAACACCTTCCTTGATTTTATCTATATTGAGTGGAATCCGTTTTTCAAGATGTAGCGCTTTTAACTTTTCTTGTTTGAACAAAACAAGCAGGGAAATGCCCAATAAAACCCAATAGGCTAGCGAAGTTCCTAGCCCTGCTCCTGAACCACCAAGCTCAGGAAAACCGAAAGCTCCATATATCAAGAGATAGTTAAAACCACTATTTAGCGGAAGTAATAGGAGCATCAGATACATCGATAGTTTGGTCAAACCAAGAGAATCTAACAATGACCGAATGACACTAAAAAGCAACAAGGGAATAATCCCGATAGAAAGGTACCAAAGATAGGAAACTGCAACCGTAGCTACTTGAGCTTCTAGTCCGATATGGTTTAAGACAGGCGGCGCTAAGAACACTACCATGCCAAGCAAGACCAAAGACAGTCCGAAAGCTAAGTAGATGAATTGGTAAAAGTCAGATGCTACTTCTTCCTTTTTACCCCGTCCCAGATGATGGCCTATGATGGGAACCATGGCCGAAACAATCCCTGTTAAAAAAGTAAAGAAAGGATTCCATAGACTCGTTGCGGTTGATACTCCTGCCAAGTCCATGGTATTGTACTGCCCAGTCATAGTTGTATCAACAAAAGAGGCAGAATAATTGGCAAATTGATAAATCAGGATAGGGAAAAATATCTTAAGAAATAAGACAAACTTGTCTTTAAATTGATGGGTTGGATACATATACGCTCTCTATTCTTATAGTTTATAGAGCAGAGTCCCATCTAGTTTTGGTAGACGATTTGTCCCTTACAGATGGTATATTTAACCTGCCCTTTTAAAGTTTCACCGATAAATGGTGAATTAGCTGCTTTTGAAGCAAAGTGTGAGTCCACAAGGCGGTCAGCCTTAGCGTCAAAGATAGTGATATCCGCTGGACCATTTTCAGCCAAGTAACCTGCTTCAAAGTTGTAAAGTTTGGCTGGATTAATAGTCATTTTTTCAAGCAATTCCATCAAGCTCAACTCACCAGCTTCCACCAAATAAGTTAAACCGAGAGATAGAGAGGTTTCCAAGCCAGTCATACCAGATGGCGCTTTGGTGATATCTTCTACATTTTTCTCATCTGCATGGTGAGGAGCGTGGTCCGTTGCGATAACTGTGATAACACCTGACTTGAGACCTTCGATAACGGCACGACGGTCTGACTCCAAACGAAGTGGAGGATTCATTTTTGCATTGCTACCTTGAGTTAAAAGAAGTGCTTCTGTCTTAGAGAAATGCTGTGGCGCTACTTCTGCTGTGACTTGTGCTCCCAAACCTTGAGCGAATTCCACTACCTTGACACTTTCTTCCTTAGACAAATGCTGGATGTGAACATGGGCTTTGGTTGCATAGGCAATCATAACATCACGCGCAATCATAGCGTATTCTGCCACTCCTGTCGCTCCACAGATATGAAAATGTTCCTTAGCGATGTTTTCGTTAAATCCAAGAATCCCATTCAAACCCGGATCTTCCTCATGAAGGCTGATAAAGGTATTGAGTTTTTTGGATTCCTCCATGGCTTCCTTGACCACTTTACTGCTCTCAAGCGGAATACCGTCATCAGAAAAACCAACTGCTCCAGCTTCCAAAAGCGCCTTAAAGTCTGTCAAGTCTTGGCCATTAAAGTTCTTGGTAATAGTCGCAACTGTCTTGACATTAATTTTTTCCTTGGCAGCTGACTGAAGAACTTCTTGCAAAGTTTCTACGTCCGAAATGGTTGGACTAGTATTAGCCATCATGACAACCGTTGTAAATCCACCTGCAGCAGCCGCTAGTGCCCCAGTATGGATGTCCTCCTTGTGGGTTTGACCAGGTTCACGGAAATGAACATGAATATCCACTAGTCCAGGCGCAACTACAAGACCAGTAGCATCAAGCACCTCTGCTCCTTCCTCTTTGATGTCAGGGGCAATTTTGACAATTTTTCCGTCTTGGACTAAAATATCACACACTTGATCCAAACCAGACTTAGGATCCATTACACGACCGTTTTTGATTAGTAGCATCTGCTTTCTCCTTTATTCATAGAAATCAACTTGGGTATCCAATAATTTATCCCCATCATAAACAAACTTGGCTGAAAAGAAGGGTTTATCTTCTAAAAGCCACTCAACAAAAGTGTGATCACCCTCCCAAGTTGGCTTGCTCAAAACTTCATCATAGGGAACCCATTCCAGCGTCCCCTCATTGCAGTCAATCAAGTTACCCTCAAACTCCGTCACCTTAAAAACATAGGTGTACCAGTCTAAATCTGGTGTGAATTCTGGAAAAGTGATAACACCTTTTAGAACCGGCTTGGCTTTGAGCCCTGTTTCTTCGAGGATTTCACGCGCTGCACATTCCTGTGGAGTCTCACCTCGCTCTAGCTT
>CAUUXT010000086.1:0-5179 GCA_963549015.1 uncultured Streptococcus sp. | reverse complement strand
ATGATGGAAATATGAAGAAAAATATGGACCGTGTTTCTCACGATAAAAAGAGAAGTATATTGCTTTCCTTTGTTGGAATCTTAGGAATCGCTATGATTCTTTTGGGAAGTGCCATTGGTTACAAGGTTCTACAAAAGCAATCTTATGAACAAAAAATTGAAGCGTTAAAGAGCGAAAAGGATCAGCAATTCAACTCAGATAGTCAGAGGGACCATTTCCGAAAAGGCCAAGCTGAAGTGATTGCCTACTATCCTCTGCAAGGAGAGGAAGTCATTGCATCTGTTAGAGAAAAGATCAACCAAGATATCAAAGAAAATCTAGAAGATAAAGAGGATTTGGTCTTTTATTATACAGAGCAGTTGGATCCCGTCTTAAAGGGAGTTGTTACTCGTAATATCAGTAAGCAAGTCTATGATTTGTCTGCAGCAAAGGTTGAAGAAAAAGAAAAGACCTCTCTAGGGAAAATTTTCTTGACTGAAGATGGGAAAGCTTTTGACCTCAGTAAACTCTTCAAAGATGCAAGCAAGGCTGAGGAACTCTTACTGAGTCAAATCAAATCAACTCTAGAAGATAAGAAACTTGACCAGGCAAAAATTGATCAAGTTATAAAGAGCTTCACAGATCAGGATTTGGCATCTTGGAGTTTTGATTATAAAGATAGTCAAATCATCCTTTATCCTGCTAATTCTGGAGAGACTGTTGAAGAAATTGCTTTACCAATATCCAGTTTCTTTGATGTCATTGAGTCTTCTTATCTATTAGAAAAGGATGCGGAACTCTACCAATCTTACTTTGCTAAGAAAAATAAAAAGGTTGTAGCCTTGACCTTTGATGATGGTCCAAATCCGACTACAACTCCACAAGCTTTGGATACCTTGGCTAAGTACGGTGTAAAGGCAACCTTCTTTGTACTTGGAAAAAACATAGCAGGAAATGAAGATCTTCTGAAACGAATGAAATCGGAAGGTCATGTTGTGGGAAATCATAGCTGGGATCATCCTGTCCTTTCTAAATTATCTCTCGAAGATGCTAAAAAGCAAATCACTGATACAGAAGATTTGTTGACTCAAGTTTTAGGATCAAGCTCTAAACTGATGCGCCCACCCTACGGTGCCATTACTGATGATATTCGAAATAGCCTTGACTTGAGCTTTATCATGTGGAATGTGGATAGTTTGGACTGGAAGAGTAAAAATGAGACAGCCATTTTGACAGAGATTCAACGTCAGGTTCGCAATGGTTCCATCATTCTCATGCATGATATCCACGGTCCTTCTGTCAATTCTCTACCAAGTGTCATTGAGTATTTAAAGGGAGAAGGGTATACATTTGTGACCGTTCCCGAATTGCTCAATTCTCGCTTGAAGTCTCACGAGATCTATTATGATCGTGATCAATAATTGTTAAAATCTAAAGGAGCAAGCGTACTGGTAATCAGGATTTTGTTTCTTTAGATTTTCTTCACATAGAAAGGAAAAACGATGAAATCATATACCCTTAATAATGGAGTTTCAATTCCTGTTCTAGGATTTGGAACATGGAAGGCTGAAAATGGAGAAGTAGCCTACCAAGCTGTTTTAGAAGCCTTAAAGGCTGGTTATCGTCATATCGATACTGCAGCTATCTATAAAAATGAGGAAAGTGTTGGTCGTGCTATTCGAGATAGCGGTGTTCCACGCCAAGAAATCTTTGTAACGACTAAACTTTGGAATACCAATCACAGCTATGATGAAACTCGCCAAGCATTTGAAGAATCAATGGAAAAACTGGGATTGGATTATCTAGATTTGTACCTTATCCATTGGCCAAATCCAAAACCTTTAAGAGAAAATGACGAATGGAAAACTCGCAATGCTGAAGTCTGGAGAGCGATGGAGGACCTTTACCAAGAAGGCAAAATCCGTGCTATCGGCGTTAGTAATTTCCTTCCCAAGCATCTGGATGCTTTGCTTGAAACAGCAAGAGTCATTCCAGCGGTTAATCAGGTACGCTTGGCACCAGGAGTTTATCAAGAGGAAGTGGTTGACTACTGTAAAGAGAAAGGAATTCTCTTAGAGGCTTGGGGGCCTTTTGGGCAAGGGGAGTTGTTTGAACAGAAAGAAGTCCAAGAAATTGCTACTAAGCATGGGAAATCAGTGGCTCAAATTGCCTTGGCTTGGAGTTTGGCAGAAGGATTTTTACCTCTACCTAAGTCAGTGACAGCCTCTCGCATCCAGAGCAATCTTGACTGTTTTGGAATTGAACTCAGCAAAGACGAGCGAGAAGTTTTAAAGACTATCTGGGTAGCTTCGGGCGCACCACGTGTGGATGAGATGGATTTTTAGTTTGTATAATCTATTTATACCGAAATAACAAAGACTAGGAATTTTTAATCCTAGTCTTTTTGTGTATAAAAGTCTAGATTGTTTGTATAATAAAATAGTTTTAGAAATTGAAATAAATGAATAAATCTAAAAGATGTTGCTTTGATAGAGCAAATAACACGAACAATAAAACTAAATAAGAACATTACATACGCAAATATTACATTTTTGTGACAATTCAGATTTTTATGAAAATTTTTGATTATTTGCGTTATAATAGGTATACTTTAAAGAAAAAGGAGATTATTTATGGATAGACGACAACGTTTTTCATTACGGAAATACAAATTTGGTCTTGCTTCAGTTTTGCTGGGGACTGCTTTAGTTTTTGGAGCAAGTCAAGTTAATGCCAATGAGCAGAGTACAGGTGAAAATCAAGCTCAAACTCAGGAAATCAAGACAGAGATAAAAGATGATAAACACTCAAGCTCTTCGACTGACCTAACTACCACTAATGGGATAGCTCCAGTAGTTGGAGAGAAACAGGAAGTTGAAACTTCTAAAGAGGATACTAGCAAACAAGATGCTAGGGTAGAAGCCCCAGTTGATAAAACTGCCGAATCTCAAGAATCAGGAAAAGATAGCGCAGTTGCAAAAGAAGAAAATCAAGGTGTCGTCCAAAAAGAAAAAACAGTCGATACCAGTACAGCGCCTGCTACTGAGAAGGCTTCTGACTTGGAGAAAAAAGAGGCTCCAGCAGCGACAGCTCTTAAAACTACTGGCAAGACAGCAACTACTGAAAAGGAAAAACAAAATGCTGAATCTGCAAAACCCAATAGTCTTTCAAGCAATGATATCATCACAGTACCGAAAACTTGGAAGGCTGGTTACAAGGGGACAGGGACCGTTGTTGCCATAATTGACTCTGGGCTTGATTTGAATCATGAGGTTCTTCGAATTTCGGATCCGTCAAAAGCAAAATTTAAAAACAAGGAAGCTGTCGAAGCAGCTAAAAAGGCTGCTGGAATCGACTACGGTAAATGGTATAGTGATAAGGTTGTCTATGCCTATGACTACTTTGACGGAACAGATAAGATCAAAGAAGCAGAAAGAACTTCTCATGGGATGCACGTAACAGGGATTGCAGCTGGAAACCCTGATAAAGAAGCACCGAATGGTGAAAAGGTCTATGGTGTAGCACCAGAAGCCCAAGTCATGTTTATGCGTGTCTTTTCAGATCGTCAAAAAACGACCAGTTCTGCCCTTTATGTAAAGGCGATTGATGACGCAGTTGCCTTGGGAGCAGATGCTATTAATATGAGTTTGGGATCTAGCACTGGTTCTATGGTGGATGCTGGTTCTGATATCGTGGATGCTATCAAACGTGCCCGTGCCAAGGGAGTTTCTGTTCTTATCTCAGCAGGAAATAGCAATACATTCGGAAATGGTTATTCAAAACCACTAGCTGAAAACCCAGACTATGGCTTGGTTGGAAATCCATCCACTGTTGAGGATTCGATTTCAGTTGCTTCTGTCAACAACAAAACATTGACGACAGCGGTTTTTGAAGTCAAAGGTCTAGAGGGAAATGCCAGCCTTCATAACGGAAAATTTGATTATAATCAACCCGAGGCAGATAAGGACTTTGAAAAAGGAAAAGAGTATGAATATGTCGAAGCAGGGTTAGGTCGTGAAGAAGACTTTGCGAAGTTGGATTTAACTGGGAAACTGGCCCTCATTCAGCGTGGAGCCATGAACTTTTCAGAGAAAATTAAAAATGCACGAAAACACGGTGCAGTTGGTGCCTTGATCTACAATAATGTAGAAGGTGCAAACATTAATATGTCTATTGATGATGAAGCAAAGAAAATTCCTTCTGTATTTATTTCTAAACAGTATGGTGAAGCCTTAAAATCAGAAAAATATAAGATTGTTTTTAATGACAAGATGGATAATCGCCCTTCTGATGTAGCCAATCAGTTATCTGACTTTTCAAGTTGGGGAGTGACTACTGATGGACAATTGAAACCAGACGTGACAGCTCCTGGCGGCAATATCTACTCATCCTTTAATGACAATACCTACGGTAGCATCAGCGGAACCAGTATGGCGGCTCCTCACGTTACGGGTGTTGCAGTTTTGGTTAAGGAATACCTTCAAAAACACCATCCAGAATTGACTCCTGGGCAAGTATCAGAGACTGTCAAGGCCTTGATCATGTCAACTGCAAAACCTCATGTTAATAAGGAAACAGGCACTTATACCTCTCCTCGTCAACAAGGTTCTGGTATTGTGGATACAGCTGCTGCAGTGTCAACAGATCTCTATGTAACGGGTGAAAATGGTTATCCAAGTGTGACTTTAGGAAATGTGGGAGATCAATTTACTTTCAAGGTCACTGTACACAATATTTCAGATACTGACCGTACTCTCAAGATGGTAGTGAATACCAATACAGACGAAGTCCAAGATGGAAAATTCACCCTTCGACCTCGAAAACTAACGGAGACAGTCTGGCCTGAAGTGACGGTCAAAGCCCACAGCAGTCAAACAGTCACTGTTAAAGTGGATGCTCGAAAATTTGCTGCTGAACTCAGCAAACAAATGCCAAATGGCTATTTCCTTGAAGGTTTTGTTCGATTTGTAGATCCAGCAGATGATGGGGATATTGTGAGTCTTGCATTTATGGGCTTCCGAGGTGAATTCCAAAATCTCCCCGCTGTCGAAAAACCAATTTACAACCTTATTCGAGAAGGGAAAAATGGATTTTACACGGAAGTAGACAAGGAAAACCCTGCCGTTAACTACTCTAATGATGCCGCCTATCTCGCAACCTTGCAAAATGACCTTCTTGTTTCTCAAGGTCAACGCCAATG
>CAUUXT010000085.1:0-5205 GCA_963549015.1 uncultured Streptococcus sp. | reverse complement strand
GTAGAGGGATCTTTCTTCCAAATTCCTAAGACCTTTACCATCTATGACGCCTATGGTGAGCAAGTCAGTGAGATTAGTAAAGAATTTTTCACCTTGCTTCCTCGCTTTAATATCCAGTTACGAAACGGTTCAAATTTCGTCATTCGCAAGAAGTTGACCTTCTGGCGAGATAAGTATGAGTTTGACAATCTAGGGCTTCGTATCGAGGGCAATATCTGGGATTTGAATTTCAAATTGCTAGATGATCGTGATCAGCTTGTCGCCGAGATTCGAAAAGAGATTTTCCATTTGACCTCAACCTATACTGTAACCGTCTATGAAGACTCTTATGCAGATCTGGTCATTTCCCTCTGTGTCGCGATTGACTATGTGGAGATGCTGGAAAGCCAATCAAATTAAACAAGTAAATAAGGAGATATTATGAAACAACTATCTAGTGCTCAAGTTCGCAAAATGTGGCTAGATTTCTGGGCAAGCAAAGGCCACTCTGTAGAACCATCAGTCAGCTTGGTTCCAGTAAACGACCCAACACTTTTGTGGATTAACTCAGGGGTTGCTACCCTTAAGAAATACTTTGACGGGACTATCAAACCTGAAAATCCACGTATTACCAATGCGCAAAAAGCCATCCGTACCAACGACATCGAAAATGTCGGAAAAACAGCTCGCCACCATACCATGTTTGAAATGTTGGGGAACTTCTCTATCGGAGATTACTTCCGTGATGAAGCCATCACTTGGGCTTATGAGCTCTTGACAAGCCCAGAATGGTTTGATTTTCCTAAAGACAAACTATATATGACCTACTATCCAGATGATAAAGATTCTTACAACCGCTGGATTGAAGTAGGAGTGGACCCAAGCCACTTGATTCCAATCGAAGATAACTTCTGGGAAATTGGTGCGGGACCTTCTGGACCAGATACAGAGATTTTCTTTGACCGTGGAGAAGCCTTTGACCCAGAAAACATCGGTATTCGCCTGCTTGCAGAAGATATCGAAAACGACCGTTACATCGAAATCTGGAATATCGTTTTGTCACAATTTAACGCAGACCCTGCTGTTCCTCGTAGCGAGTACAAGGAATTACCACACAAGAACATTGATACGGGCGCTGGTTTGGAGCGTTTGGTGGCAGTTATCCAAGGGGCAAAGACAAACTTTGAAACAGACCTCTTCATGCCGATTATCCATGAAGTTGAGAAATTGTCTGGTAAGGTCTACGACCAAGATGGCGACAACATGAGCTTCAAGGTTATTGCAGACCACATCCGTTCACTTTCATTTGCCATCGGTGATGGTGCCCTTCCAGGAAATGAAGGCCGTGGTTATGTTCTTCGTCGTCTTCTCCGTCGTGCTTCTATGCACGGTCAAAAATTGGGTATCAACGAGCCTTTCCTTTATAAACTCGTTCCAACTGTTGGAAAAATTATGGAAAGCTACTACCCAGAAGTGCTTGAAAAATGTGACTTTATCGAAAAAATCATCAAGAGCGAAGAAGAGTCATTTGCCCGTACCCTTCATTCAGGTCAACACTTTGCAGAAACCATTGTAGCTGATTTGAAAGCGAAAGGTCAAAACGTTATCGCTGGGCAAGATGTCTTCAAACTCTACGACACTTACGGATTCCCAGTTGAATTGACTGAAGAAATCGCTGAAGAAGCTGGGATGACTATAGACCGTGAAGGTTTTGAAGTAGCCATGAAAGAGCAGCAAGAACGTGCGCGTGCGTCAGCTGTCAAGGGTGGCTCAATGGGAATGCAAAATGAAACCCTCCAAAACATTACAGTGGAAAGTGTCTTCAACTACAATGCCAGTCAATTGCCTTCTAAGTTGGTGGCTATCGTAGCGGACAATGCTGAAGTTGAAACTGTTTCAGAAGGAACTGCCTCCCTGTTCTTTGCAGAGACTCCGTTCTACGCTGAAATGGGTGGACAAGTAGCTGACCACGGTCAAATCTTGGATGCTACAGGAAACCTTGTTGCTACTGTGACAGATGTTCAAAAAGCGCCAAACGGACAAGCTCTTCATACGGTTGAAGTTCTTGCACCGCTTACTTTGAATCAGGAATACACCTTGGCAATTGATACCAATCGTCGTCACCGTGTCATGAAAAACCACACTGCAACTCACTTGCTCCATGCAGCTCTTCACAATATCCTTGGAAACCATGCGACACAAGCAGGATCCCTTAACGAAGTCGAATTCCTTCGCTTTGACTTCACACACTTCCAAGCCGTAACTCCTGAAGAGTTGCGCGCCATTGAACAACAAGTTAATGAGAAAATCTGGGAAGCAATTGCAGTAGAAACTGTTGAGACAGATATTGACACTGCTAAAGAAATGGGAGCTATGGCCCTCTTTGGTGAGAAATACGGTAAAGAAGTTCGTGTTGTGACCATCGGTGATTACTCTGTTGAGCTTTGTGGTGGTACCCATGTTGGCAACACCTCTGAGATTGGTCTCTTCAAGATTGTCAAAGAAGAAGGAATCGGATCAGGAACTCGCCGTATCTTGGCAGTGACTGGTAAAGAAGCCTTTGAAGCCTACCGCGAACAAGAAGACGCTCTGAAAGCCGTCGCAGCAACCTTGAAAGCACCTCAACTCAAGGAAGTTCCTCATAAGGTCGAAGGGCTTCAAGAGCAACTCCGCCAACTTCAAAAAGAAAATGCCGAATTGAAGGAAAAAGCCGCAGCCGCAGCCGCGGGCGATGTCTTCAAAGATGTTCAAGAAGCAAACGGCCACCGTTACATTGCTAGCCAAGTGTCTGTATCAGATGCCGGTGCCCTTCGTACCTTTGCGGATAACTGGAAACAAAAAGACTACTCTGATGTGCTTGTCCTAGTTGCAGCTATTGGTGATAAGGTTAACGTTCTTGTAGCAAGCAGGACCAAAGACATTCACGCGGGTAACTTGGTTAAAGAATTGGCTCCAATCGTCGATGGACGTGGTGGTGGTAAACCAGACATGGCCATGGCAGGAGGAAGCAACCAAGCGAAAATCCAAGACTTGTTGGATGCCGTAGCAGGTAAATTGTAAGACAATAAAGATCTATCCATTTGGGTAGGTCTTTTTGTGCATACAAAAAAGCCAAATCCGACTGGATTTGGCTTGTAACTGATAGGTTTATTTTGTTGTCCAGACACTGACTGAACCCGCTGCTACCGGAAATTCTCCATAACCGTCAGCATTGATTGTGACTTGTTCTTGGTGATTTCCAAGTAAATCTACAAAGGTTTGGTCAGCCCATTCTTGCCCGACAAACATAGACTTGCTGTTTTCTTGGTCATTTGAAATCAAGACTGCGATTGGGGATTGATGTTCAGCACCTGAACGAACCCAACCTATACAGTTAGCATCGTCAAAGTAGTCTGTTTGCTCTCCATAGGCCAAGTCTTTTCGGATGGCTAGGAGACGATCAAGAACTTCTCTGAAATCTTGTTGAGCAAATTGCCCTGAAATACCGTAATAATCTCCGTAAAAGACACATGGAAGCCCATCTTTGCGTAATAGAATAAGGGCATAGGCTGCTGGCTTGAACCATTCTTCAACAGTAGACTCAAGGGCCTGTCCTCGTTGGGTATCGTGGTTGTCGACAAAGGTTACAGCCTTGTCAGGTTTGAGTTCAACCAAGCTATCAGTAAAGATAGTACGGAGGTCGTAGCTTGCTCCAGCTTGACTGGCTTCAAAGAGATTCTGGTGGAGACGAACATCGACAAGGTCAAAACGTTCCTCTGTTTTTTCGAGATAGTCTAGGTTGGCTTCTTTATCTGGATTCCAAAATTCACCAAAAACATAGAAATCCTGACCATATTTTTCCTTCATATCACGGATGAAATTGCGCATAAAGAAAGAGTCGATGTGTTTGACGGCATCCAAACGGAAACCAGCAATACCAGTCGTTTCCATGAACCAGTCAGCCCAGTCATAGATATTTTGGATGACTTCAGGATGCTTAAAGTCCAGGTCAGCGTACATGAGGTAGTCGTAGTTGCCGTTTTCGTTATCCACCAATTCCTCGTTGGCCCAACCTTTATTGTCTCCCTGGATCAGGTAAATGCCAGACTTGCGGCGCTTGGCATCATAGTCTGTACCCGTGAAGTGGTACCAGTGCCAGTGGAAGTCATTGTAGGTATTTTGACGACCATCGAAAGTAAAGTGCGTCCAGCCATTGATAGTGAAGGGCTCGCTTAGTTGAACGGTACGATCCTCAGGATCCACTTCAATAACCTGAAAGGATTCCATGTGATCGGCTGCAGCCTTGTGATTGAGCACCACATCGGCCATAGGTCGAATTCCCTGAGCCTTTAAGGCTTGAATGGCTTGAAGATAGTCTTTTTTGAACCCATACTTGGTGCGGACAGTTCCTTTTTGGTGAAATTCACCTAGGTCAAATAGGTCATATACCCCATAGCCGACATCTTTTTCGTTGGTTGCCTTGAAGGCAGGTGGCATCCAGACATGGCTAATTCCCAGATGGGCTAGGTGCTCTGCATCATTTGTCAGTCGCATCCAGTGTTGGCCGTCGTGAGGCAGATACCACTCAAAGTATTGCATAAGTGTCTGATTTTGCATTGTTTTTCCTCTTGCTTATCAATGTTGTGTTTTATTCTACCATAAAGTTTAGCACTAGGCAAACGTTTGCGCAGTTTTCTATACTCATTTCTAGAATTGTCTATTTTTAAAGACACTATTTCCTTCCCATTGCTAGAGAAATTATGTTTAGGAGAAAAAATAAATTGAGTAAACTTATTTTAACAAAAATGGCACTTAGTAAACTAAAGTAAAAATGGATAAGCGGTTTCTTTTTTGAGAATTGTTATAAAATTTGCTATAATAGTAGCTATGAATAGAATTAGGGTCAGCAGACGTGTTGAAAAAAAGCTAGCTAAGGGTCTAGTTCTTTTGGAAGCAAGTGATTTAACAGATATTGATCTGACGGATCAGGCAGTAGAAGTTCTTAGTCAAGACGGGAAGTTTTTAGGGAGTGCCTATCTTTCTCAGCAGAACAAGGGCATTGGCTGGTTGGTCAGCAAGGAAAAGGTTGGTTTCAATCAAGCCTTTTTTGAAATCCTGTTTCGTAAGGCCAAGGAAGCTAGAAAGCCTTATTATCAGGATGACTTGACCACTGCTTTTCGCCTTTTTAACCAAGAGGGGGATGGTTTTGGTGGCCTGACTATCGATCTCTACGGAGATTATGCTGTC
>CAUUXT010000084.1:0-5245 GCA_963549015.1 uncultured Streptococcus sp. | reverse complement strand
CCTGTGGAACTCAGCGGATGTTCTCCGCTCTAAGATGGATGCCAACGACTACAAGTCCTATCTTTTGGGTATGGTCTTTTATAAGTATCTGTCAGACAAGATGCTCTTTTTCGTGGCTGAGACCATGGAAGAAGGGACAGATAGTCTTGAGGATGCCCTTGAGGTCTATCGCAACTACTACGAGGATGCAGACACCCATGAGGATCTGGTCTCTGTTATGAATGATGAGCTCAACTATATCATCAAGCCAGACTTGACTTTTACGGCTCTAGTAGCACGTGTCAATGAGGGGACTTTCCAGCTGGAAGATCTAGCTCAAGGTTTTCGTGATATCGAGCAGAGCGACGACCTCTATGAAAATCTCTTTGAAGATATCGACCTCTACTCTAAAAAGCTAGGGGCAACTCCTCAAAAGCAAAACCAAACGGTGGCAGCAGTTATGAAGGAGTTGGCTGTGCTAGATGTGGCTGGTCATGCTGGCGATATGCTGGGGGATGCCTATGAGTATCTGATTGGACAGTTTGCGACCGACTCGGGTAAGAAAGCTGGTGAGTTTTATACACCTCAGCCAGTTGCCAAACTCATGACTCAGATTGCCTTTTTGGGTCGTGAGGACCAGCAAGGTTTTACCATCTATGATGCGACCATGGGTTCTGGTTCGCTCTTGCTCAATGCCAAGAAATACTCTCATAAACCGCAGACGGTGGTCTACTTTGGTCAGGAACTCAACACCTCCACTTATAACTTGGCTCGGATGAACATGATCCTACACGGCGTTCCAGTTGAGAATCAATTTCTCCACAATGCTGATACACTGGATGAAGACTGGCCGACTCAAGAGCCAACCAACTTTGATGGTGTTCTCATGAACCCTCCATACTCTGCCAAGTGGTCTGCAAGCTCTGGCTTCCTGAATGATCCTCGTTTCTCTCCTTTTGGGAAACTTGCGCCCCAGTCCAAGGCTGACTTTGCCTTCCTTTTACATGGTTACTACCATCTCAAGCAAGATAATGGAGTTATGGCTATCGTTCTTCCCCACGGTGTGCTTTTCCGTGGAAATGCGGAAGGAACCATTCGTAAGGCCTTGCTAGAAGAAGGGGCCATTGATATGGTTATCGGTCTACCAGCTAATATCTTCTTTAATACCAGCATTCCGACTACGGTTATCATTCTCAAAAAGAACCGCACCAATCGTGATGTCTACTTTATCGATGCTTCTAAGGAGTTTGATAAGGGCAAAAATCAGAATATCATGACGGATACCCATATTGAGAAGATTCTGGAAGCCTACAAGTCTCGTGAGGAGATTGACAAGTTTGCCCATCTGGCAAGCTATGAAGAAATCGTTGAAAATGACTACAATCTCAATATCCCTCGCTATGTGGACACCTTTGAGGAAGAAGAAGTCGAGCCCCTGACAGAAATTGTCAGCAAGATTAACGAGACAAATCAAGCAATCCAAAACCAAACAGTTTCCCTACTTGAAATGCTGAACCAACTCCACGGAACTACACCAGAAGCCGATGCAGAACTCAAAGAGTTTTTGAAGGAATTTAAAGGGTGATGAGTGTAATTGATTCGCTCATTTTTTTAAGATATATCTTTGTTTCCATGTTTCCTGGAAACTGATAGAAAGTAAGGAGAAAGATGGAACAAACTAACCCAAAATCCCAGTGCCAACAACTCTGGGCTAGAAATAAATACCTCGTTTTGAGCCATTCCAGCAATATTTACAATGAGATTCGCCAATATCTCAAGAATGAACAGGTGGAGCTGAGTCATGTTCAAGAACTGATTGACCGTGCCTGTCAAATCCCAGAACATAGGGGTCAAGTTTGCAATGCCTTCCAGCATATATGGGGCTATTTCAAAAAGAAAGCGACAGATGCTGAGCGCAAGGACTATATGCTCTTGCTGGATCGCTATCGTTTTGGTCAGGTTTCCAAGGAAGACTTGATTGCTAAGACTCGAGTGTTGCTGGATCGCTATCCCAATACCTACTTGCAACATTCGACTTTACTGAAAGGAGACTCCCATGAGACTTTGGCATGAGGCTTTGATTTCACAGCTTCCCCGTCCTCAACTTTTGGGGCAACATCGAGAATGCTGCGCCCTGCGTGGCAATGGCTGGGGCAGAAAGCATGCGACGGTGGACTATGTCTTTACCCACTCGCCCTATAGTCTCTATGCCTATCATCGCTTGATCATGGAGGAGATGGCTAATCGTGGCTATAATATCAGTCCAGAGTGGCTGGACAAGAATTACCGCGGTAAGACCTGCCCTCCTTATGAGTATTTGTCTGAGGAGAAGCTGACCAGTCCTATCTATAGCGAACATGATGCTGCCTACTATGAGGAGTGTCTGGATAATCTCCGAGAGAAGGGGATAGAGTTGGAGTAAGGGTACAGAAGTTGTGAACGTCTAGTATTTCTTTAAGCTTTTTCGAATAATAAAGATAAGACCTTTAGAGTTTTTCTAAGGTCTTCTTTTTATGGATATTAGAATTTACTTTTAATAACTTTTAAGTTATAATTAAATTAGAAAGAGGTTGCTTGGTGCACACGATTTACTTCTATAAGGACAAAAATGGAAACGAGCCAGTCTTAGATTATATGAGAGAATTGGCTAGAAAGAAGAGTAAGGATAGTCGCATCAAACTCAATAAACTAAACGACTATATCGAGTTGCTTAGTCAGCATGGGACTAGAACTGGTGAACCCTATATCAAACATTTGGAAGATGAGATTTGGGAACTAAGACCTCTTAAAGATAGGATTTTATTTGTAGCGTGGCTTGATGGGAGTTTTGTTCTTTTACATCATTTTATCAAAAAGACTCAAAAGACTCAAAAGACTCCTAGAAGAGAAACTGAAAAAGCCAAGCGTGAACTGAAGGACATAAAAGAAAGAGGGTTAAGTGATGAAGAATAGTGCTATTGGGAGTAACTGGAAAGATGTCCGATCTGAACTCTTCACCAAGGAGGAAATCCTTGAAAGTGATATGCGAGTGGCTATTATGAGTGAGTTGATTGAGGCTAGGCATGAGAAAGGTATCAGTCAGAAAAAGCTAGAGGAACTCAGTGGAGTAAGTCAGCCCGTCATAGCTAGGATGGAAACAGGAAAGACTAGTCCTCAGTTGGATACGGTTTTGAAAGTTTTAGCCAGTTTAGGTAAGACACTAGCAGTCGTCCCGCTTGAACAGGAAAAAGGTTGATAGGGATGAAATAACTTGGTTTGCTAAAATCATCCACTGGATAATTTTACCTCCCGTCCGCACTTTTCCAGGGAAACATCAAAAATACCAAAGGAAAGTCAACCTATAGTCTTTTCTAATAACAAGCCATAGGCACTTATAAGAATTATTAATAGCTTGTTTGAGAATTTCAACTAAAAGACGATATAAAGCAAGCTATACAAAGGATTTGAGGCACTGTTCTTAAGTCCTTTTCTTTTGTCTAAAAGAGAGATATAGTTTCAAACTATATCAAAGCCTAATTATTTACAATTATACAGACCCTTTCTTTTCTGTTAAGATAGTTTCAACAACAAATTTTGGAGGACACATCATGTCAACTACAATCATCGGTTTCCCTCGTTTGGGCGAATTCCGCGAATTAAAATTTACAACTGAAAAATACTTTAGAAAAGAAATCTCAGAAAAAGAACTCTTGGCTGCGGCTAAAGAATTGCGTGCTAAACACTGGAACATTGTCAAAGAAAAAGGCATCACTGAAATTCCATCAAATGACTTTTCTCACTATGACAACTTCCTAGATGCAGCTTTCCTCTTCAACGTGGTTCCTGCTTCTGTCCAAAACTTAGACTTGTCTGAGCTTGAGCGCTACTTTGCTTTGGCACGTGGTTACCAAGGGGAAAAAGGGGATGTTCGTGCCCTTCCGATGAAGAAATGGTTCAACACCAACTACCACTACATCGTTCCTAAATTTGAAAAAGACACTCAAGTTAAACTTGCTGGTCACAAGATCTTTGATGAGTTCCAAGAAGCAAAAGAACTTGGATTGAACACTCGTCCTGTTCTTGTAGGTCCATTCACTTTCCTTCAATTGTCAGACTTTGAAGAAGACGTGAAAGCTGAAGACTTCGTAGATAGCTTAGTGGCTGCTTACCAAGAAGTTTTTGCTAAATTGGCGGAACTTGGTGCGACTCGCATCCAACTCGACGAAGCGGCTCTTGTCAAAGATTTGACAGCTGAAGAAAAAGCTCTCTTCTTGAACCTCTACAACAAACTTTTGGCTGATAAAAAAGGTCTTGAGGTCTTGATTCAAACTTACTTTGGTGATGTGCGTGACGTTTATGCTGACCTTGTGAACTTGCCAGTAGATGCCATCGGTTTGGACTTCGTTGAAGGTAAGAAAACTCTTGAACTCGTTAAAGGTGGTTTCCCAGCTGACAAGACTCTCTATGCAGGTATCGTCAATGGTAAAAACATTTGGCGTAACAACTATGAAAAGAGCTTAGCTATTCTTGAGCAAATTCCAGCTGAAAACATTGTCTTGACAAGCTCATGCTCACTTCTTCATGTGCCATTTACAACTGCTAACGAAGAATTTGAACCTGCTATCTTGAACCACTTTGCCTTTGCAGTTGAAAAATTGGAAGAACTTCGTGACTTGGATGCTATCCGCAATGGTCAAGGTGCAGAAGCACTTGCAGCTAACAAAGAACTCTTTGCGATTGAGCGTGTGGGTGAAAATGCAGAACTTCGTGCGCGTATCGCTGGATTGACAGACGCTGACTATACTCGTTTGCCAGCCTTTGCTGAGCGTGAAGCTATCCAAGAAGAAGCTTTCAAACTTCCAGCACTTCCAACAACAACCATCGGTTCATTCCCTCAAACTAAGGAAGTCCGTGCCAAACGTTTGGCTTACCGTAAAGGTGAATTGTCACAAGAAGAATACGACGCTTTTCTTGCTGAAACTATTGACGAATGGATCAAATGGCAAGAAGAAGTTGGATTTGACGTGCTGGTACACGGTGAGTTCGAGCGTAACGACATGGTTGAGTACTTCGGTCAAAACTTGTCGGGTTACCTCTTCTCTAAGAATGGTTGGGTACAATCATACGGTATGCGTGGGGTGAAACCACCAATCATCTGGGGTGATGTCACTCGTCTCAACCCAATCACTGTCAAATGGTCTAGCTACGCACAAAGCCGTACTGACAAACCTGTTAAGGGTATGTTGACTGGACCGGTTACCATCCTTAACTGGTCATTCCCACGTGA
>CAUUXT010000083.1:0-5269 GCA_963549015.1 uncultured Streptococcus sp. | reverse complement strand
ATGAACCACTTGATTCGTAGTCCGTGGAAAAATCGGAAACGACCTGTTCTGATTAATAACTGGGAAGCAACTTATTTTGATTTCACAGAAGAAAAACTACTAGAAATCGTGAAAGTGTCAAAAGATTTGGGTGTGGATCTATTTGTATTGGATGATGGCTGGTTTGGAAATCGAAATAGTGATTCAGGGTCATTGGGAAATTGGAAAGAAAACCTAGACAAATTCCCATCAGGACTAAAAGCTTTTTCGGAAAAAGTTCATCAAGAGGGACTTTTGTTTGGTCTATGGTTTGAACCAGAAATGGTTTCGAAGGATACTTCCATTTATAAAGAACATCCAGAATGGGTGATTGGAAATCCTACAAAAAATATTTCCCATGGTCGAAATCAGTATATTTTGGATTTTGGAAATCCAGATGTTGTAGAAGAAATTTTTCAACAGATGAAGAAAATCTTATCCAATGTTCAGATAGACTATTTGAAATTGGACATGAATCGCTACATTTCAGAAGCCTTCTCCCAAGCCTTACCTAGCAATCAGCAAGGAGAGGTTCTTCATCGCTATATTCTCGGGGTCTATTCTCTTTATGAACGTCTAGTGAGGGAGTATCCGGAAATTCTGATTGAATCCTGTGCTGGTGGAGGCGCTCGTTTTGATGCAGGAATGCTTTACTATAGTCCTCAAATTTGGGCCAGTGATGATACGGATGCGGTCGAGCGTTTATCCATTCAAAGTGGGCTATCGATGGTCTATCCAATTTCTAGCATGGGAAGCCATGTTTCTGAAGTTCCAAATCATCAGGTAGCAAGAATAACCTCTCTTGAAATGAGAAAAGCAGTTGCGTTCTTTGGAACTTTTGGATATGAGTTGGATCCTACTCGATTGACTCAATCTGAGAAGGATGAAATCAAGACACAAATCAGGGATTATAAGAAATATCAAGAACTCATTCATCAAGGAGATTTCTATCGCTTGGAGACATATGATAAGAATCGAGTTGCTTGGATGGTTGTTAGCAAAGATAAAAGGGAAGCTTTGGTAGCACATTATCAGATTTTGGCGGAGCCTAATCCAAACTATAAGCGTTTAAAACTATCCGGACTAGATAGTCATACTCGCTACCATATTAAAGAAAAATACATTGACCAAGTGAGATCTGGTGTAGATTTGGAGAATATCGGATTGATACTCAATCAAAATTACATCGGACGTGAACAAGAATATTGGTCTCGCGAAATGCCAGGAGATTTCCATTCAAGGATTTTCTATCTCAAGGCTCAAGATTAATACATCTCTTCTCGGAGAGTTAGAATGGATATAAAATGGAAAAATATAAAATCATAGCAAATAGTATCCGCAAGCGAATCATCGAAGGTGATTATGTATCAGACCAAAAGCTTCCCTCCGAGAAGGAAATGGGAGACGAATTTGCAGCAAGTAAATTAACTGTAAAGAAAGCCTTGGATATCTTGGTTGGAGAAGGGCTGATTATCAAACGTCGTGGAGCAGGAACTTTTGTAAAATCGTTGTCGGTTGAGGATAGGGAGCGCTTGATTGTTGATAACCAGATGCGTGGAACAACAGCCTTTAACCCTGATAAGAAGGTTACTAGTAAGGTTTTGTCCTTCTCAGTTGTACAGGCTTCTCAATTGGTCAGCCGTAAGCTCAATCTGACTGAAGGAAGTCCAGTCTATGAGATTTATAGGGTTCGTTTAGTTGATGGCAATCCAACAGTCATTGAAAAAACTTATATGCCTATAGATGTTATTTTAGGGCTGACGAAAACCGATGTTGAAGGTTCTATCTATGAATATATCGAAGAAAAATTGGGATTGAGAATTCAGAGTGGGCATCGAACGATTTCTGTACGAAAAGCAACAGACTTTGAAGCAGATGAATTGGCTTTGGAGTACGGAGACCCAGTTGGGATTGCTGAACAGATCGGGTATTTAAACACGGGTGTTCAATTTGAGTACTCCATCAGTGTCCATCGATATGATCAGTTCTCGGTTGAGATGATGGTCACACACTACTAAAGGAGAAATTATGGCCTTACTAGCATTTGATATGGGAGGAACAGCTGTTAAATACGGACTGTTCCGGGACAGAGTATTAGAGCAAACAAATTCTTTTCCAACTCCTGCAACTTGGGAAGAAATGAAAAAAGCCCTGCTCACGGTTCGCAATCAATTCTCAGATGAATTATTAGAGGGAGTTGCATTTAGTTCACCGGGGTCAGTGGACTCAGAAGCTGGCATTATTTATGGTAGCAGTGCTATTCCTTATATTCATCGTTTTGAAATTGTGAAAGAACTAGAAGAAACATTAGGCTTACCTGTATCAATCGAGAACGATGCGAATTGTGCGGCTCTTGCAGAAGTTGAATTTGGTATCGCAAAATCTGTGAGGGACGTTGTTTTCTTCATCATAGGTTCAGGAATAGGTGGAGCGCTTGTTTTAAACCGTAAATTGCATAAGGGTAATAGTCTTTTTGGTGGTGAATTTGGTCGCATGCAACTGAGAGGTAACGAGACCTTGAGCGTGTTGACTAGTCCAGTTCAGAGTGCGAAACGGTATGCAGAATCTCAGTCTATTTCTACATCTTTCTCAGGTAAGGATTTATTTTCATTAGCAGACCAAGGGGTCATCGCTGCTCAAAATGCAGTTTCGGATTTATATGATAGTCTAGCTCTTGGAATCTACAATGTTTTAGTAGTTCTAGATCCAGAACTCGTTGTGCTTGGTGGTGGTTTATCCAAAAAGGAGGAATTGTTAGGAGAAATTGACAGACGTGTCCGTAAATTGTTGAAAAATAATAATGCGACAGAACTGAAATTTCAATTAGAAAGATGTCAATATTTCAATGATGCCAATCTTTTAGGTGCTGTAGCTCATTTTCAATCACAGGGGGCGAGCAATGAAGCTAAAAAAGAATGATCGACTTGTCTTCTTTGGGGATAGTATCACTGAATGGGGTCGAAATAGAGAAGATAAAACAAGCCTAGGTAATGGTTATGTTGCAGCTCTTAGTCAGATGTTGACTGAGAGATTCCCTGAATCAGATTTTTATTACTTTAATCGTGGAATTGGAGGCAATCATATTCATGACCTAAATAATCGCATTCGTGATTGTTTGGAGTTGAGACCCGATGTTGTTTTTCTACTTATCGGGATTAATGATGTTTGGCATCAAGTAGGACAACAATCTTTCGGAAGTGAAAAAGAAGAAAAACGATTTACAGCGGAGTATAGAAAATTACTAACACAGTTACAGAAAGCGGGAATTCATCGTATCCTATTAATGGAGCCTTTTGTTCTGCCTGAGCCAAGTGATCGAGAAACCTGGAGAGTGGATTTAGATAAAAAAATTCAGGTGGTTCGAAAACTTGCTCAGGAGTTCCATTTAGAATTTGTTCCTTTAGATGGGTTGATCAATGAAGAAGCTATCAAAGTTGGAGTCAAATCACTGACTGGTGAGGATGGGGTGCATCCTACCCCTCAAGGAGCTCAGTTTATTGCTAGTGAAATTTTTAAGAGAGTAGAAGTAGGCAAGTGATATGTTGAAAGAAGAAGCAATTTCAAAGTGGGGAAATTACAAGGGAAGCCAGAGGAAACCAGTTGATTTTGATAAATTTTGGGATAAAGCGAAGTTAGAAGTTGACACCCTGGGAACAGAATATCAACTGGAGAAAATTTTTCTCCCTTCCAAACAAGTTGATTGTTTTCTTCTTACCTTTACAGGAATTGGAGGTTCTAAAGTCTCCTGCCAGATGATCTGTCCAAAGAAATGTATGAAACCACTTCCAGCTCTTCTCCAGTTTCATGGTTACCATTCGAGCTCAGGTGACTGGAGTGATAAAATAGGTCTAGCCTCAGAGGGGATGATTGTCTTTGCCATGGATGTTCGTGGTCAAGGCGGGATATCAGAAGATGGATCTTCCACTAAATATGCTACTTTGAGAGGACATTTAATCCGAGGAATAGAAGAAGGTGCAGAGAACCTTTTTTATCGCTCCATCTTTCAGGATGTTTATCAATTGACAAAAATTATAATGACGATGCCTGAGGTTGATTCTAGTAGAATAGTGTCCTATGGCGTATCTCAAGGTGGAGCCTTGGCTCTCGTTTGTGCAGCTTTGATGCCATCTGTTTCGAAAGTTTTTGTGCAATATCCTTTTCTCAGTGATTATCGTGAGGCCTATCGTTTAGATGTAAACCAATCCGCTTACGAGGAACTAGCCTATTGGTTTCGACAAAGAGATCCTCGTCATCAGAGAGAAGATGAGATTTTTTCAACTCTAGATTATATTGACATTCAATATTTGGTACCAAGGATTGAGGGAGAAATTTATTGGGCGATGGCACTTGAAGATTCTGTTTGCCATCCAAAAACTCAATTCGCTGTTATTAATCAGGCAAAAACCATTCAGGAAATTCTGTTTTACCCAGAATATGGACATGAGTATCTGCCACAATATCAAGATTTTATAAGAAAAAAATTATTTGAAAGAGGAGTGATTCTATGAGACAATTTCCAGAAAATTTTTGGTGGGGAGCTGCAACGTCAGGTCCTCAAAGCGAAGGGCGTTTTGACAAAAAACATAAAAATATGTTTGACTACTGGTATGATATGGAGCCAGAAGCTTTTTATAATTATGTAGGACCAGATACGGCTTCAAACTTCTATCATAGTTATGCGGATGATATTGCAAAAATGAAAGAAGTTGGCCTAAATAGCGTACGCACATCTATCCAGTGGACGCGATTAATCGATGATTTAGAGACGAATACGGTTAATCTTCAGGCAGTTGCTTATTACAATCGTGTGATTGATACGTTTTTAGAGAACGGTATTCGTCCAATCTTTAACCTCCATCATTTCGACTTACCAGTGGAACTTTATCATAAGTACGGCGGTTGGGAATCTCGTAAGGTTGTTGAGCTTTTTGTCGGATTTGCAGAGAAATGTTTTCAATATTTTGGAGATCGAGTAAAAGAGTGGGTAGTTCATAACGAACCAATGGTTGTTGTTGATGGTGAATACCTCTATCAATTCCACTATCCAAAGCTAGTGGATGGTAAAAAAGCAGTACAAGTAGCTTATCATTTGAATTTAGCAACAGCAAAAACAATTCAGCTTTACCGAGAAAAAGGATTTGCCAAAGATGGGGGACGCATAGGGACTGTGCTCAATCTAACTCCTACCTATGCAGCTTCTGAAGAAAAAGAGGACCAAGATGCCGCTCGATTCGCAGAACTTTGGAATAAT
>CAUUXT010000082.1:0-5313 GCA_963549015.1 uncultured Streptococcus sp. | reverse complement strand
GATCGTCCCGTCGACGGTGGCTCTAGGGATTCCGCTTTATAAGAGCTTTCACTTGATGAAGCACCATGCTCGGAGTATTCTCTTTGGTAGTCTGTTAGCAGTAGTTGTCAATACTAGCTTCACCGCCATAGTGGCGAAAATATTTGGCATGGACTTTTTCCTAGCCATTTCTCTCTTTCCCAAGTCAGTGACAACCGCAATGGCAGTGGGGATTACAGAAAAATTGCAAGGTTTAACGACTGTGACCTTGGTCGTCGTAGTGGCGACTGGGATTTTGACTAGCGTTATCGGACCAACCCTTTTGAAGTGGTTGAAAATTGATGATCCAGTGGCTGTTGGACTTTCTCTTGGAGGGACAGGACACGCAGTTGGAACGGGAACGGCTTTTCAGTACGGGTCTGTAGCAGGGGCCATGGGTGGCTTGGCAATCGGTGTCACTGGTATTCTTTATGTTTTTGTCAGCCCTCTTGTAGCCAGTTTGATATTGAGTTAAAAAGTAAGGAACCTGAATTCCTTGCTTTTTAAAATCGTATGTTATAGGTTTTTACTTTTATTTGTTTAAGTGAAAATCACATTATTATCTAGCTTTTTCTTGCGGCTCTTATAACATTTAGTCTGAGTGTGTACCCTAATAGTTGATAGAATAAAATGTATACATTAGATTATTTTCAATCCTTGATCCAAGTATTTTGAACTAATTGACCTTGTTTTTGATAGTACCAGTTTTGGTTTGGTTTTAGCCGGCTAGCAGTTTCAAAAATTGAAGAAAGTTCTACATATAATCCACTGCTATTATATTGCTGAGTAATTCTTCCTGGTTTAACTAAATTAAGAGTTTCTTTCGTAACTAGTTCATTCAATTCTATTTTACTAGAAAATCTTATGAGTTTTTATTGTGCACTTATATTGTATATTCAAGGTGGAAAAAGTTAGTTGTTTAATTGCAATTTTATCCATGAAAATGTTGACTTTAATAACGGATTAATGAGTCTCAAAATTGGCAGTTATGGTCGTGGTGGCTACACTGGAGGTGAATGGCGTAGTAAAGAACGCTTTGGCTATGGTCTTTTCCAAGTAAATATGAAGCCGATTAAAAATCCAGGTGTTGTTTCTTCATTCTTTACTTATACTGGTCCGAGTGATGGTACAAAATGGGATGAAATCGACATTGAATTTTTAGGGAAAGATACAACAAAAGTCCAATTCAACTACTACACAAGCGGTCAAGGTAATCACGAATACCTTGACAATTTAGGATTTGATGCCTCTCAAGGCTCCCACACTTATGGATTTGATTGGCAAGCTGATCACATTACTTGGTATGTTGATGAAAGAGCTGTTTACATTGCTTATAACAATATTCTTAGCAATCATGATGAACGCTTGGTCTGGAACTAATGAAGTGGATACTTGGTTGGGAGATTACAACAAAATAACTCTTTAAAATTCTTTCTTTTTCAAACGATAAAGATAAAAGGAGCTGACCTTATCTCAATTTCTTTTTTGTGATGGTTGAAGTTGGATAATTTATGGGTTGATAAGCGTATCTAATTTGGATAATGATGGCTATAGCGTGTGATTTCAAGTGTTGTTTGTCTTAGGCGAATAAAATATGTTGGCTGCTACATTAGCTTATTGGCCTTAGAAAAGGAAATGGAAGTCATAAAAAACTGGGAGCAAGTCCCAGCTTTCTTTATAAAGTAAGAGTGATTTGGTTGGTGTCTTGTAAGAGTTCTTCAGGAAGGTAGGCTTGGTCAAGTTCCTTACCGTTTAGGACAAGTTTTGTGAAGCCGGTTTCTTTGTGGTTTGGATTTTCCACAGTGATGTGCAGTTCTTTGCCACGGAAAATCTTAGTCATGCTGAAGTTCTCCCATTCTTTTGGAATAGCTGGTGAAAGCTTCAATCCGCCTAAGTCAGGTCGAAGTCCTAAGATACCTTCCACACAACCGACCATGACAGTTGAGGCTGTACCAGTTAGCCAGTGAACATGAGAGCGACCGAAGTGTGGGCTAGCAGGACCTTCTGTAAATTGACCATAGCAGTAAGGTTCTAGTTGACGAATTTCTGCACGATCATTTTGACCAGCTGGGGCATTTTCTATAAAGTAGGTAAAGGCACGTTGACCTTGTCCGCGTAGGGCCTCAGCTAGGATTAACCAACCTTGTGATTGTGAGAAGATACCTGCATTTTCTTTTGTTCCTTGGTTGTAGACAACAGCAAGAGCTCCGTCGAATGCGTGAGCATGGTATGATGGGTTCATGAGGATAGCACCATAATCAGTGTTAAGTTGCTCGTAAACATTTTTCATGGCAAGTTCAGCTTGTTCTTTATTAGCAAAGCCACTGATAACGGCCCAACTTTGAGGGTTTAGCCACATGTTAGCTTCTGGGTCATTAGCTGCTCCAATTCGTTCACCAGCTTCGGTAAAACCACGAATGAAGCGGTCATTATCCCAGCAAAGGTCTTGGATTTTTTGTCCCATTTTCTCTTGTTCTGAGTCAAGGAAAGCAAGGTAGTCAGTATCATTTTTGGCTTTTGCAAATTCACGTAAGACACTTAGAGCATAGTAGAATTGCAAAGCCACAAATGATGATTCACCATTTGCACCGAGGCGAAGGCAGTCGTTCCAGTCTGCGTAAAGTCCAGCAGGCATGCCGTGAGGACCAAGGTGGTCAAGTGAGAATTGTACAGCGCCTTTTAAGTGCTCGTAAACACTAGCTTTCCCTTTATTGGCAAATGGAATCACTTCATTAAGGAATGCAAGATTTCCTGTTTCAGAAATGTATTTGTAAACTGTTGGGAAGAGCCAGAGAGCATCGTCGGCACGGTAAGCAGGGTGTCCAGTTTCTTGGACGTAAGAAGCATCATCTGGTGTGTCTTCATGCCCTGGGTTGTGAGTGAATTTTACAAGTGGAAGTCCACCACCATTGTCAACTTGAGCTGACAACATGAATCGGATTTTTTCGACTGCCATTTCAGGTTTCAAGTGAATGATACCTTGGATATCTTGAACGGTATCACGGTAACCGTAACCGTTACGAAGCCCACAGTAGACAAATGATGCTGCGCGTGACCAGATAAAGGTCATGTAACAGTTGTAAGCATTCCAAGTGTTAAGCATAGTGTTGAATTCAGGGCTAGGTGTATTGACTTGTAAGTTAGTCAAGCGGTCTTCCCATTCTTTACGAAGTTCTTGAATTTCTGCTTCAACAGTTTCTGCAGGGTGTTCGTAATGGGCTAGAATTTCTGCAGCTTCTTGTGATGATTTTTCACCGAGGAGATAGACAAGGGTTTTGCTTTCTTGAGGTTCAAGAGTGACCTTGCTTGAAAGGGCACCACAAGCATTTTCGTTATAGCTTGTTTGGTTGCCGAGATCTCCTGATGTGACACCAGCAGGTTTGTCATAGCCATTGTAGCCACCTAAGAAACCTTTTTTATCTCCACAATATGAGCTGATGCTAGCGCCACCAAGTCCGAAGAAACGTTCAGTAACATTCTTTTCGTCAACTTGTTCGTTGTCATCAAGGGTATCAAGATTTCCGTGAATTTGTTGGATGATGCGATTGTCTTGGAAAAGTGTGCGGGTGATGAAAAGTGAATATTGTAAGTTAACTTGGTCTTGTTCGTAATTGCTATGGTTAGTAAATTCTGCGTAACCAGTTAGTGTTAAATGGCGAGTTTGTTCAGAACGGTTAGTAACGGTAATTGCCCAAACTTCATAGCTTTTATCTTTTGGTACATAGTAGCTTGCTTGAGAATGAATTCCTGAGTAATCAGCAATCATTTTAGTGTAGCCCATGCCGTGGTGGCATTCGCTGTGGTAGTCTTTAAGGTCTTTACCAACAGGTTGCCATGATGCAGACCAAAAGTCTTTGGTATCATCGTCTCGGAGGTAGATGTAGCGACCTGGTTGGTCAAAGTTATTGAACACATAGCGTAAAATGCGTCCGTTGGCACCTGATTTAGCAAAGCTGTAACCTCCAGCGTTGTTTGAGATAATTGCGCCGTATTCTGGGGAACCAAGGTAGTTGACCCAAGGTTTTGGTGTATTTGGGTTGTCGATGACATATTCGCGATTAGCGTCATTAAAATAACCGTATTTCATGAGAAAATCCTTTCTTTTTCTTAATCTAGTGTGATTATAATTTCATGAACCTCGTCGTTTAGGTTAGCAAGGTCAGCTTTTGTGATAAAGGCAAAAGCATCATCTGTAATGTCGATTTCTTTGTTATCACAGGTGGCTTTTTTGATAATATATTTTCCAAAATCTTTTTGATTTGGGTTATCATAGTGGATTTGGAATGTTTTATCAGCAAATTGTGTTGTGATGCTTGCACGTCCTTTTCCGTCAAATTGTTCTGAAAGAAGTTTTGGATAAAGGACAAGATCACCAGCTTTGCCGTGAACTCCGAAGGATTCAGTAACCATTGTCAACATGTACCAGCTTGCAGCTCCAGTTAGGTAGTGATAAACTCCTCGACCATCTGCACGGAAGTATTCAGGAATTCCAGGATAGATGCGACTTGTTTCAAAGTTTAGTGCTGTATCAGATAGTGTCTTAAGTGCTTTCCAACCTTCTTTGGCAAAGCCACGACGGTAAAGCGCATTAGCATACATAACAGTCATGTGAGAGAAGACGGCACCGTTTTCTTTTTCACCGTAGGCAAAACCAAACATACGTCCAAGGTCTGTTTTGATTTTTTTGAAATCTGTATTGAGGCGGTAACCACCGATTTCTGGACGGTAGAGGTAATGGTCAGCACTAGCAGTAATTTTACGGATTTGTTCATCTGTAGCGACGTAGTTCATGATAGGGAAGACTTGACCGGTCAACATCATGTGTATACAGTCATTGTAGAAGCCATCAGTTGGTTTGCCGCTGTTGTCATAGTAGCTATTGTAGCCACCTTCCTGATCGTTAAAGTCTAGCCATTCTTGTTGTTGAAGATGTTGACGTAACCAAGATGCTTTTTGAATGAGGTTAAGAGCAAGTTCAGAAAGTGAAATTCTGATTTTGCGTCCTTTCACATTGTGAAGGCATTGGCTAGTGTAGGTATCAAGAATTTGGTGCTTACGCTCGATATTATCATAGATATCAGAGTCTTTTTTGAGCAAGAGTCCGATTTCTTCAAGAATTTCGACATATTCTGTATTTGTTTCGCTTTTTAGGAGGCGAACAAGGCTTGCTAATTCCATCAAGTTACCCGAGTAAGCAGCGGTAAAGGCAACACTTTCTCCATTTTCATCAGCCATATCAAGGGCGTCATTCCAGTCAGCCCCACGAAGACGATAGATGTGGTGCTTACCGACTTC
>CAUUXT010000081.1:0-5425 GCA_963549015.1 uncultured Streptococcus sp. | reverse complement strand
CAAGGTCTTGATTTGTTCCGGTGTTCCTTCTTCTTCTGTGTTGATTTCCCAGATGTAGGCACTTGGAACTCCGTAAGCTTTAGAGAAGTATTTGAAGCATCCTTCGCTGGTTACGATGAGTTTCTTCTCAGCAGGGATATTGTTAAATTTCTCTTTGGCTTCCTTGTCCAGTTTGTCTAGTTTTTCAGTATAGTCTTTGAGATTTTTTTCGTAGAATTCCTTGTTGCTAGGGTCCTTGGCAATGAGCTGTTTAGCGATATTTTTAGCATAAATCATCCCATTTTCAAGGTTGAGCCAAGCGTGTGGGTCTTCTTTGCCTTTCTCGTTTTGGCCTTCAAGGTAGATGATGTCTACACCGTCGCTAACTGCAAAGTAGTCTTTGTTTTCAGTTTTCTTGGCATTTTCGACCAATTTGGTAAACCAAGCATTGCCACCTGTTTCAAGGTTGATACCGTTATAGAAAATCAAGTCAGCTTGAGAAGTTTTCTTAACGTCTTCAGGAAGTGGTTCGTATTCGTGTGGGTCTTGACCAACAGGAACGATACTGTGAAGATCAATCTTGTCACCAGCGATATTTTTGGTAATATCAGCGATAATTGAGTTTGTAGCAACAACTTTTAGTTTTTGACCAGAAGTAGCATCTTTTTTTCCGCTAGCACATGCTACAAGTGCAATGACGGAAAGAAAGAGTACAAGCAATGTACCTAATTTTTTCATTAGATTCCTCCAGAAAGGGTCTCCCCTTATTTATTGATTTTTTTATGTTTCAGTTTCAAATATCGTTGTTTTGGAGCGATAAAGAAACTGATTAGAAAGAAGCTGGCGGATGTGAGCACGATGCTCGATCCTGCTGCGAGATTGAAACTATAGCCGATAAAGAGCCCTACAACAGAAGCCAGAGCTCCTAGGCCTGATGAAAGAAAAATCATGCTCTTTAGGCTATTAGCATAAAGGTAAGCCGTCGCAGCTGGGGTGATCAACATGGCCACGATAAGAATGGTTCCAACACTTTGCATGGCGGTGACGGATACAAGGGTCAAGAGCACCATGAGTAGATAGTGGTAGAAATTAACGGGCATTCCCATTGCTTTAGCCAGGAGCTCGTCAAAGGATGTAATCAATAGTTGTTTAAAGAAAATCCCAATAATCAAGAGAATCAATGCCCCCACACCAATGGTAATCCACATGTCCGTATCTTGGACAGCGAGGATATTCCCAAAAAGGATATGGAAGAGGTCTGTCGAACTCTTGGCAACACTAATCAAGATGACACCTAAGGCTAAGAAAGATGAAAAGGTAATACCAATGGCAGTGTCACTCTTGATGATAGAGTTTCCCTTGATGTAGGTAATGATGATGGAGGCCATCAAGCCAAAGATGATGGCTCCAATAAAGAAATCAATTCCCAGGATAAAGGAAAGGGCTACGCCGGGCAAAACTGCGTGAGAGATAGCATCTCCCATGAGAGACATCCCACGTAGGATGATAAAACATCCCACGGCTCCAGCAACCACTCCGATGACTATAGCTGTTATCAAGGCGTTTTGTAGGAAATGGAAATTTTGCAATCCATCGATAAATTCTGCTATCATAGGCCACCTCCATTGAAAAAGAGTTTGCTACCGTAGGCCTTCTTAAGATTGGCTTCGGTAAAGGTTTCTTTAGTCGGACCAAGGTCTATTAATTCTCGATTGAGAAGCAAAACTTGGTCGAAATAATGGGGGACTTTGCTGAGGTCATGATGGACGATGAGAACTGTTTTACCAGCTTTTTTAAGATCTCTCAGCGTATTCATGATAATCTCTTCACTAACCGAGTCAATCCCGACAAATGGCTCATCTAGAAAGATGTAGTCTGCTTCCTGCACTAAGCAACGGGCAATTAACACACGTTGGAATTGTCCTCCTGAGAGCTGGTTGATTTGGCGATCAGCATAGTCTGAAAGTCCAACGATTTCAAGTGCATCTGCCACTTTTTTCCAGTGGCTGGCTTTTAAGGTGTGAAAGAGCGGTATGGATGGATAGAGTCCTAGAGAGACACATTCCTTGACCTTGATAGGGAAATTGTAGTCGATATGGATTTTTTGCTCGACATAGGCAACTCGATTTAAAGATTTCTTGACTTCTTTGTCGTCGAGAAAGGCCTGACCTTCATGTGGGATAATTCCCAACATACCTTTTAATAAAGTTGATTTTCCAGCACCATTTGGACCAATAATTCCGGTAATAGTTGGTCCGTGGAGCACTAGTGAGATATCCTTTAGTGCCAGCGTTTCTTTGTAGGAGACACTGAGGTGTTCAATACGTATCATAACAAATTCCTCCCTCCTGTATTTAATATACCTTAAAAAAAAAATTAAGTCAAGTTAATTTTTAAAAAATTTAAAATAATAACTGAAAAATGAGAGACCGTTTTTAATTGCATTCCCAAGTGTTTTTTGCTAAGCTAAGAATAACTGAAAAAATGAAAGCGAGAACAAGATGACACGTTATCAAGACGATTTTTATGATGCAATCAATGGCGAATGGGAAAAGACAGCTGTTATTCCAGCTGATAAATCTCGAACAGGTGGGTTTATTGACCTTGATGAAGAAATTGAAGAGTTAATGCTGGCAACTACGGACAAGTGGTTGGAAGGTGAAGATGTTCCAGAGGATGTTATCCTCGCAAACTTTGTTAAGTACCATCGTATGGTACGTGATTTTGATAAGAGGGAAGCAGATGGGATCAAATCTGTTTTGCCTATGCTCAAGGAATACCAAGATTTGGAGAGCTTTGTAGATTTCACCAGCAAACTGGCAGAGTTCGAACTAGCTGGTAAACCAAACTTCCTTCCATTTGGTGTATCGCCAGACTTTATGGATGCCAGAACCAATGTTCTCTGGGCAAGTGCACCAGGAACAATCTTGCCAGATACAACCTACTACGCTGAAGACCATCCTCAGCGTGAGGAACTCTTGACGCTTTGGAAGGAAAGTACTACAAATCTTCTCAAAGCCTATGATTTTTCAGATGAGGAAATCGCAGACTTACTAGAGAAGAGATTGGAATTGGACCGTCGTATCGCAGCGGTGGTTCTTTCTAACGAAGAAAGTTCAGAATATGCCAAACTTTACCATCCATATGCCTTTGAAGATTTCAAGAAATTTGCCCCTGCCCTACCTCTGGATGATTTCTTCCAAGCAGTGATTGGACAAACTCCAGATAAGGTTATCGTAGACGAGGAACGTTTCTGGCAAGCAGCAGACCAATTCTATAGTGAAGAAGCGTGGCCTCTACTTAAAGCAACCTTGATTTTGGGCGTTGTCAATCTCTCAACAAGCTATCTCACAGACGAGATTCGTGTCTTGTCAGGTGCTTATGGTCGTGCTCTTTCAGGTGTTCCAGAAGCTCAGGACAAGGTCAAGGCAGCTTATCACTTGGCTCAAGGTCCCTTTAAGCAAGCCCTTGGTCTCTGGTACGCGCATGAAAAATTCTCTCCAGAAGCTAAGGTAGATGTAGAGAAAAAAGTAGCAACTATGATTGACGTTTATAAGGAACGCTTGGCTAAGAACGACTGGCTCACGCCTGAAACACGTGACAAGGCCATTGTCAAACTCAATGTCATCAAGCCTTATATCGGTTATCCAGAGGAATTGCCAGAACGTTACAAGGATAAGGTAGTGGACGAAACTGCCAGTCTCTTTGAGAATGCCCTAGCCTTTGGGCGTGTGGAAATCAAGCATAGCTGGAGCAAGTGGAACCAGCCGGTTGATTACAAGGAGTGGGGAATGCCAGCTCACATGGTCAATGCCTACTACAATCCTCAGAAGAACTTGATTGTCTTCCCAGCTGCTATTTTACAGGCTCCATTCTATGACTTGCATCAGTCGTCTTCAGCCAACTATGGTGGTATTGGTGCTGTTATTGCCCATGAGATTTCTCATGCCTTTGATACAAATGGTGCTTCTTTTGATGAAAATGGTAGTCTCAAAGACTGGTGGACAGAAAGCGACTATACTGCCTTCAAGGAAAAGACTCAGAAAGTTATCGACCAGTTTGATGGTCAAGAATCTTACGGAGCAAGGATCAACGGAAAACTAACCGTATCAGAAAATGTTGCCGACCTAGGAGGAATTGCTGCAGCCCTTGAAGCTGCCAAGAGAGAACCAGACTTCTCTGCTGAAGAATTCTTCCACAACTTTGCTCGTATCTGGCGCATGAAAGGCCGTCCTGAGTTGATGAAACTCATGGCCAGTGTCGATGTCCACGCACCTGCCAAACTCCGTGTCAATGTCCAAGTACCAAACTTCGATGACTTCTTTACAACTTATGATGTCAAAGAAGGTGACGGTATGTGGCGTTCACCAGAGGACCGTGTGATTATTTGGTAAAACAAAAACCAAGGATGCTATCCTTGGTTTTTGTTTGCTAGAAAAAGGGATTAAAAGTCTTTTCGTGAGCGATAGTCGTAGCTGGACCATGCCCAGGATAGACATCGTAGTTAGGAAGAGTAAAGAGTTGCGTCTGAATGCTTTGGAGGAGTTGTTCCGTGCTACCTGTAGGAAGGTCTGTCCGTCCGATGGTTTCTCGGAATAGAGCATCTCCTGTCAAGACTAGATGGGCATCAGGAAAGACCAGGGAAACACCGCCAATAGAGTGCCCTGGAGTTGGTAAAACGGTAAAACGAAATTCCTCAAGCTGGTATTCTTCATGAAAGGCAAAGGTGTGTTCTGCTGGTTTACAGACGACATCAGTCATATCGTCGTGACGAGGGAGGCCAGAAAGATTATCGACTGGAGTATAAAGCCAAGATGCTTCACTCTCTGCTACATAAACTGGAGGATTTCCAAAAGTCTCGCGAACTAAGTCCAGACTCATAATATGGTCGTAGTGGGTATGGGTCAGGAGAATCGCGCAGACTGGTTTGTTGATTTTCTCAATAGTCTTGCGAATAGATTCCCAATGGCTACCTGGGTCGACCACAATTAGGTGTTGATCCCCTTCCAGGTAATAAGTGTTTTCATAGGCAACGGGATTCACGGTTTTATGGATTTTCATACTGGCTCCAATCTCAAAGAATGTACTAAACTAAGTATAGCATAGAAGAGGATACTTAGGGTATCAGAAAGTCTTTTTCGTGCCTTGACGATTTTTCCAAGCTTGGTATCGGGTGTCAATCAAGAGTTGGGTTAAGCGCCCCATGGTTTCTCTTTCTTCGGGAGTGAGGGATTGAGCTTGTACAAAGAGTTGATGAATGTGTTCAATGACATTGAAGGAAGAAAGATCGTTGATAGAGGAGATGCCCGCATCGAGAATGATTCCAAAAAAGAGGTCAAAGTAGAGCTGCAGTTCTTCGTCAGGAACTGTTTCAACCCATTCCTTAAAGGTTGTATCGACTTGTTGGCTGTCACTATTGGTCTCGTCTAGTTGGACAAAGTGTTTG
>CAUUXT010000080.1:0-5429 GCA_963549015.1 uncultured Streptococcus sp. | reverse complement strand
TATCGCCAAACGCCATAAACTGATCCATGGTTAGACCAAGTTTTTTTGCCAGCTCAACAATAGCCACACCCTTATCAACGTAGTCCAAGACAATATCAATGGATTCAAAACCAGTTGTCATGGCTTTTACACCAGGAACATTCTCGTTGACCCAGGCCTCTCCAGCTTCTATCGTATCTTCTGTAAAGTTAGTGGTAAATTTAAAAATCTCATCCGTGATCTCTTCTAAACTCGCTACTTTTTGAATGTTTTCATTGTAGTGACGGCTAAACATCAGATAGGTCTCATCCACTGTATCCAAAACATAACAAGCTTTTTTCCCAGTCAAGAGCATTTTACTTTCATCAAAATAGGGTGATTTCTTTAAAGCTTCAAAAGTGCTTAAGTAAAAATCCCGAGACATAGTAGCCTCGTACATATCCTCGCCATGAAACTCAACATAGCTCCCATTTTCAGCTATAAAAATCACTTCATCACGCACATCCGCAAACAACTTTTTCAGGGACAGAATACCACGACCTGAAGCCACTGCAAAATAAATCCCCTTTTCCTTGTAGGAAACAAGTAAGTTTTTAAGGCGTTCCATATCAAACCGACCCTCTCCATCTAGAAAGGTACCATCCATATCGGTTGCTACAAGTTTAATCATAAAATCCTTTATTCTCCAATTGATAAGTCTATCTTCTATTATACCATAGATAAGTTTAAAAAGGTCCAGTACAGTAGGATAGCACTACTTTTTCGGAGAAATTTCAAAGGGCCTAAAAATTAGAATCGTAGAACTTTTTTCAGATAGTTTAAAAAGTTTGTATTCCCCTACCCTTTTCTCTATAATGGAAAGAAAGGAGATGACTATGACAGAAATAAAACATGAAATTGATGCAAACTTTGCAGGCCGACTTAATATCCTACGTGCGGGTGTTTTGGGAGCCAATGATGGAATTATTTCCATCGCTGGAGTCGTTATCGGTGTTGCCAGTGCGACGAGCAATATCTGGATTATCTTTTTATCAGGATTGGCCGCTATCCTCGCTGGTGCTTTTTCTATGGCAGGTGGCGAATATGTCTCTGTATCCACTCAAAAAGACACAGAAGAAGCCGCTGTTGCCAGAGAACAGTTGCTCTTGGATAAAGACATCGAATCTGCAAAACAATCCCTCTATGTGGCTTACCTTCAAAATGGTGAGTGTGAAACGTCCGCCCAACTTTTGACCAACAAGGCCTTTTTAAAAAATCCACTCAAAGCCTTGGTTGAGGAAAAATACGGTATCGAGTACGAAGAGTTTACCAATCCTTGGCATGCTGCAATCTCTAGCTTTATCGCCTTTGTACTGGGAAGTCTTCCTCCTATGCTTTCCATCACCGTCTTTCCAAGTGACTATCGCATTCCTGCTACTGTTTTTATCGTAGCCCTTTCCCTTCTCGTCACTGGCTATACCAGTGCTAAACTAGGAAAGGCTCCTACGAAAACTGCTATGATCCGTAACCTCTGTATCGGACTTCTGACTATGGGGGTAACCTTCCTCTTGGGACAACTCTTTAGCATTTAAGATAAAAGAAATACCTCGACAAGCATCGAGGTATCTTTTTTACATTTGCACAATCTTGCGATAGCTTCTTGAGGTAATCATAAAGATTAAGACATAGACGATGAGGAAGATAGCACAGATGGACAGAGTGACTGTCAACATCATGGTCGCATCTAGGACCCCAATGACTTTTAGGATGAGACTAAGCATATGATAGGCAAAGGCAAGGTGTAGGAAGGCAAAGAGCAATGGGAGGAAGAAAACAGTTAGGACCTGTTTATTAATGGTTTGCTTGATTTGCTTTTGATCGAGACCGACCTTTTGCAAAATGATAAAGCGTTCACGGTCTTCATAGCCTTCAGAGATTTGTTTGTAGTAGATGACGAGAACTGTTCCCACCATAAAGATCATGGAGAGGAAGATACCGATAAAGAAGGTCCCACCAAAGAAAGCACTCATCTGCGCACTACTATCAGCCAGATTGCTTCCGTAAATAAAGCTTCCTTCTTTGCTTGATTCTCTATTAAAATCATCAAGGAATTTTGAATAGTCATCTGCAAGTTTGAGTTGCTCTTCCTCACTAGCTGTTACATTCATACCACCATAGTATTGATTAAAAATGGAAGAATTAGGATGCTGGTCAAGAAAGGCTTTCAAGTCAGGAACAACCAGATAGTTATAGTCCGAAGTTAGAATATTGTACTGATTTGGGACATGTTCAAGAATAAAATCTTTTTTGATTTCTTCCTTTATTGTATAGGTCTGGTCATTTAGAGTCAGTTCTTTCTGTCCTTGAAGTTCTTTGTTCTTAGTAAACAATCCAACTTCCTTTCCTGAAAGTGCAAGTTTTTGGCCCGTCATATTCTCATAGTCTTTTTGGTCAAAGACCATAAAAACGGTTTTCGGTTGAACACGATTTTGACCTTTCTCAAAAATGGTTAATTTCGTACCTTCTTGGTTTGCTACACCAAAGCTACTGTATGTAAGGACTTCTTTCTTTGTAACAGTCAATCCCTTATCACTAGCATACTGGTCTAGGAGTTTATTTATGTCTTCTTTTTCAACATTCTGTCCTGTAATTCCAAAATCATGTGGATTCATGACTTTCTTGAAAGTTTCAGAGCCTTTAAAGATACTCGTTGCAGCAGACATAGTCACCAAGACCATGGTTGAGAGAATAGCAATCGTTGCCAGACCAACCGCATTTTTCTTCATACGGAAAATGAGATTGGATACGGAAATCATGTTGTTAGGTTGGTAATAGTAACGCTTGTTTTTCTTCAAGATTTGTAGGAAAACTGTGATTCCTGCATTGAACAAGAGATAGGTTCCAAAAATTACTAATAAAACTGCCACAAAGAAAATCATGAGTGCAGTTAAAGGATTTTTAACTGTCACTGCTAGATAGTAACCAGCTCCCAAACTGATTAATCCAAGAATCGTTTGCAAGCCCAGGAAACGTCCTTTTTTCTCACCACTGGCTTTTTCACGAGAGAGCTGAAGGGCATTCATTCGTGCGATACGAAAGGCATTGATAAAAATCAAACCTAGGAAGATAGCTCCAAAAACAAGGATGACCATTATGAAGACTATTGGTTGAAAAGTCGAAACGAGCTCCACCTTCATTTTCATTAACTTCAGAAGAAGGGCGAAGATTAGCTTATCAAAGAGGGCTCCTAAGCCAAGTCCAACTGTCAGCGTTAAGGCTCCAAAAATAAGAAGCTCTTTAAAAACCATGCTGATCAAATGGCGCTTTTCGAGACCCAGCATACCATATATACCCAGTTCTTTGGAACGGTTCTTCATGACAAAACTATTGGCATAAAGGACAATAATAGCAGATGCAAGCGTGACAATCACCATACCAAATCCAAGAGTGGCTTGAATGGTTGTCCCTCCTCGAATATTGCCAATATTAGGATTAAGTGTCAATGAGTAAAAGAGATAAGTGATGGTCACTGCTAAGAGAACAGCAAGGGCAAAGGGATAGTAGAGTTTGCGGTTTTTAATCAAGTTTGACACCGCTAACTTATTGGTTAATCGGAACATACTAATTCACCTCGCTTGCCATAACAGTCAAAGTATCAGAGATTTCTTGGAACATCTGACGCTCTGTCTTGTCTCCACGGTAGATTTGGTTGTAAAGAATGCCGTCCTTGATAAAGAGAACGCGCTTGGCCCTGCTAGCTGCTGCGGTTGAGTGGGTCACCATGAGAATGGTTTGCCCGCGCTCATTGATTTCATCAAAAACATCCAAAAGAGCTGCAGATGACTTAGAGTCAAGGGCTCCTGTTGGCTCATCCGCAAGGAGAATTTCAGGTTCAGTGATGATAGCGCGTGCTACTGCTACCCGCTGTTTTTGACCACCAGAGATCTCGTAAGGATACTTCTCTTGTAATTGGTTGATGCCTAAATTTTCAGCTGTCACTACCAATTTCTTCATCATCTCAGTGATGGGTCTCCTTGATAAAACTAGCGGAAGCAAGATATTGTCCTTAACAGACAAGGTATCTAGCAAGTTAAAGTCTTGGAAGACAAATCCCAACTTCTCACGACGGAAGCTCGAAGCCTGAGAATTTTTAATGGTTGCTGTGTCTGTTCCATTTAGGTAAACCTGCCCACGAGTTGGTTTATCCAGCATAGCGAGGATGTTGAGCAGGGTTGACTTCCCAGAACCAGACTCACCCATGATGGCAACGTAGTCACCCTTCTCTACGGTAAAGTGAATGTCTTTGAGTGCTTCTACTTGGTTGCCTTGGAAGCGTGTTTTGTAGATTTTTTGAACGTGTTTTACATCTAAAAGTGTCATGATTTTCTCCTTCTTAATATCCCATCAATTGAAACTGTGCTTGCATCATAGCGCATCCCAGTTGAACACGCTCGATATCTTTTTGACTTGGTTTTCTTGTTTTCTTTTGTAAAATTCTTTTCATGGTTTTGCTCCTTTGTTCTTTATGAGTCTAGTTTATCGCAAAAAAAGGTGGCCTGCCATAACCTAACCTTACAAAAGAGACTTTAATCTTACATTTTTGTAAGATTGAAGAATATCAAGCAATTTCACTATCAATATTTTACCATAAATGCAAAACAAGAAGAAAACCCTTGCGGATGCAAGGGTTAAAAGTTATTCATCTTTTTGATCTCGTCTAGAAATGATGAATTTATCAATGAAGAAAAAATGAAAAAGAAACAAAGGAATTGCTAAAATACAACCTTCTTCTGAAAAAATCCTGTTTCGTTATGTGGTATAAGTAATTATTGGTTGATAGAAAACTAGTAATCAAAATAAATAGAATCCAGAACACGTCCGTCCATTTATAGTTTTTAAAGTATTTCCTAAACATGCTACTGCCTTCTTTTCTCTTGTAGTAATGTAGCAAAACTTTTGTTATCGTAGATTTACCTCACCAAAACCAGCCATCATTGTCTTCAATGGCTTGGGCTTCCTTGCGTTTGCGTGGTCCTGTTCCGTACATTTCGGCTTCGATTTCTTCCTTAGTTGGCAGGATGGAGGCAAGAATGATGTAGATTATCACACCAATTCCAAAATTTGCTACGGTAAAAATGGCAAAGAGAAAGCGGACTAGGGTTACATCAAAATTCCACTTGTCTGATAGACCAGCTAAAACTCCTGACACCATACGATTTCGTCTCATTTTATAAAATTTTGTATTCATGATTGTTTCCTCTTTCGGTATTCTTACAAGTAGTATAGCATGAATCAGAACGATCAACATCAGTCCTTAGGCCGATTTATGATGACGAGTTTACCTCGACAAACCCCACAGCGATAGCGTTTGGTATCAATTCTTCTCTTACGCTGATAACTTTGCTGGCAAGATTGGCACTGATAGACTAGGTAGGCACTTTGAGATTGTGTTTTCAAGGGTGGTACATAGC